>CAYLXJ010000130.1:0-6800 GCA_964387385.1 uncultured Pirellulales bacterium | reverse complement strand
AGCCGCAAGGCAGGAGGTGGACGACGAACTTACAGACCATTTCGAACAAGCCCTCAAAGATTGCCAAACAGACCAGGAAAAACAAAAACAGTCGCAGCAATTGATTGACGGCTTCGGAAACCCGAAGCTGCTCGCTGTCCTTCTGCGACGAGCGAAGAAACGCTGCCGGCCCCTCTGGAAAACCATCGTCGCACGGGCAATCGCGGTAACGATAATACTGGGCATCTGTTATGTTTTGTATGTCCTGTGGTTTGTCAGCGGAAAACCATCTGTAAAAGTTGACTACCTCGCCTTGATAAATCAAAAAAGGCCCGATGCTTACAAAGCCGACAACGCCTGGCCGGATTATGAAAAGGCGATTGGACTGCTCGTTGTACCCAAATGGAACTCCGAAGAAGCCAAAATTATCCGCAGCGTTGATAAATCGGTCTATGCAAGATTTTCAAATATTGATGTTAATGACCAGAAAATAATAAGAAACTGGATTGCACAAAATGATAATGCGTGGCAGGAATATATAAAAGGCAGCAAAAAATCTTATTGCTTTAAAAAATCTGAATACAATGCTAAAGACAATGAAAAATGGATTTATTTCATTCTACTGCCCGAAGCGTCAGCCCTGAGGTATCTACATTATCTGGGACTTTGGCGGGCGCGCATCTGGGCCGATGAAGGAAACATTAAAGAGACGATTGACGACTTGATTACCGTAGCGAGAGCAGATAGGCATTTGCAAAAACAGCAAAGTTTTATGGTTTATCATTGGATTGGAACGGCCCTGACCAGCGCTGCTTGTAGAGATATTCTCGGCTTTCTGGCAGCTTATGACGTAAATGACAGAGAGCTAAACCGGCTTGCTAATGAGGTAAATGGTCTTTTTGCTGAAAGAGAGCCACAGCTTAATTTGGAAGGCCACAAGCTTATATTCCTTGATTTAGTCCAGCATTTGTTCACCGAAGGCGGTCCTGGCGGAGGACATTTAGTCCCTGCCAAAGTTCGTTACATTGCAGACCAGCTTGGAGAGTTGCCGGTGAAAAAAAACCTTATGAGAAGTTAATTGAAGATTTTCCGCAATTCAAAGAAGCCATTAAGGACGTTATGCTTACCTCGTATGCTTTGGACCACGCGCTTAGAGTTGACACAGTTGAAAAAGCTGAGGCGGTTTTTAATCATGCGGCTCAAATGGCCGCAATAACACCTTATCAGAAAAAACAGGCGGGCCTGGCGATTGAAACCGTCCTGACGGCATTACTTTGGCAGCGGGCCAACGGGAAATTTCCGGACCGGCTGGAAGAATTGACCGAATCGGGCTGTTTAGCCGCGATTCCAGCCGACCCTTATAGCAACACAACGCTTGTTTACAGGAGAACCGATAACGGCTTCATACTTTACAGCGTCGGCCCGAATTTTACTGACGACTCAGGGCAAATAGTGCCCGATGAAACAAAGGGTTTCAAAATGTGGAACGAGAAGGGCAACGAGGTCTTCTGGCCGGTTGAAGTGAATTGATTTTTTGCTGAATAGATTAGCGGGGGGTAAATGGCCGCGGGATAAACACACGCTGGCTCTTCCTCATACGCCGGCGGTTACGCTCCGAGGGTTTCTCATAATACGCTGTCCGCTTCATATCCCTTATCAAGCCCTCTTTTTCGCATAATTTCTTAAACCGTCGCATCATCTGCTGGACGGATTCGCCGGTACGTGTTTTGACTTTGAGCATAATACCCCTAACGCTTATCCTTTCTTAACGGTTAAAAACAAAGAAACAATCGATATTTTTGAACATAGAAATAAAGCAGGGATATAATAATCAATAAAAGGGTGTTTGCAACACAAAATTTTGCAAAAAAATGCGTTTTTTACGCGCTTTTTTGCAAAAAATGAGCTTTTATTGAAAGAAAAGAGCAAATTTTGTAAGATATCGTGCAGCGTAGAGCGTATAGCGGATAGTAAAAACCAAACGCTAACCGCTACCCTCTATCCGCTGAGTTTGTTTTGGAGGTGCAAATTTTTTGGACAAAATGCGTGAGACCTTAAGGGTCAGGAAAGAACGTGCCATACTTGTGGCAGCAATACCGCAGGGCCAAAGAGACCACGACGACCTTAAAGAACTGACCGCGCTGGCTGAAAGCGCGGGGGCCGTTGTCGTTGACCGTTTTCAGCAGAAACTTCATAAAATTCACCCCGCGCTATATATAGGTAAAGGCAAGGCAGAAGAGCTTCAAAACAGGGTCAAAAGATATAACGCGGACCTGGTCATTTTCGATAACGACCTGATGCCCCGCCAGGTCAAGGAGCTTGAGGAGCTAATCGGCGCAAAAGTAATCGACCGCAGCGAATTGATTCTCGATATATTCGCCACAGGCGCCAAGACCGCCCAGGCCAAACTGCAGGTCGAGCTTGCCCAGCTTGAATACACGTATCCTCGTCTGGCCCGGATGTGGTCGCACTTAGACACGGTAGCCGGAGCTGGCGGGGCGACGGCGGCAGGAGCGGTAGGCGGCATCGGCACGCGCGGCCCTGGCGAAATGCAGCTCGAAATCGACAGGCGATTGGTCAGCAAGCGCATCACAGGCCTGAAACGAGAACTTGAGGATATTGACAACCGCAGGGTCCGCGAAATCGACAGCAGAAAAGACCTTTTCAAAATCTGCATCGTCGGTTACACAAACGTCGGGAAAAGCACGCTTCTAAATGCCCTTACAAATGCCGACGCATACGTCGAGGACCGATTGTTCGCGACCTTAGACACCCGGACAAGAAAATGGCAGCTGGAAGGCGGGGCGGAAGTGCTCCTGAGCGATACAGTCGGCTTCATCAAAAATCTGCCACACCAGTTGGTCGAATCGTTCAAGGCCACCTTAGAAGAGGCGATTACAGCAGATTTGCTTCTGCACGTCGTCGATGTCTCGAGCGCCGATGCGCTAAAACAAATCGAATCGGTCGAAAAAGTGCTGGCGGAAATCGGCTGTTCGCAAAAGCAGATTATGCTTGTCCTCAACAAATCCGACGTCGTAAGCGCGATAACCATGCTCGAAACGTTACAAACGCTTTTCCCCGAGGCGGTCTGCATATCCGCCAAGACCGGCTACGGCCTCGACAAACTGCATTTTGCCGTATTGAAAAAATACAAGGGCGGTATTTTACACATCCGCGTCGTCGCTGAGCAGGCAAACGGCAAAATACAAGCGTTCCTGCGCGCTTACGGCTCGGTAATCGAAGAAAAATACATTGATGGCAAAGTCCTGATTGAAGCAACATTAGGCCAAAACCAGTTAGTCAACCTGAAACGCCTTAAGCCGGAAACGCTGGAAGTTCTGAACGATTCGAGATAGACACAGCCTTCTCACCGCAGAGATAATTCAAAGTCCAAAAAAGAACCCCGAAGCCGAGCACAAAATATTTAAAAAGCGTGTATGCAATAATGCAGCCCTGATATATAATTGCCGACAGGACAATCGGACATAAAAACCGCTTGACAAATGTATATGGTTATTATATACTATTGGAGGTTATCAGCCAATGAACTTATTCGGCTGCGCGGGATTTGACTGGGACAAGAGCAACGTAGAGAAGAACTGGCAAAAGCACCAAGTCAATCCCTTTGAGTGCGAAGAGGCGTTTTTCAATGAGCCGTTTTATGTTTATGAAGACAGGAAACATTCCGACAAAGAAACGAGATATTACGCACTCGGACATACATCGGCGGGCAGGCTGCTTTTCATTGTCTTCACGGTCAGAGGCCGGGTGGTAAGAGTGATTTCCGCGCGTAATATGAGCCGAAAGGAAAGAGAGGTTTACAAGTCGCTATGAGAAATCAAATACCAAAATTCAAGAGTGAGAGCAGAGAGAGGGATTTCTGGGCAAAACGCGATTCGACGGAATTTATCGACTGGAGAAAGGCAAAAAAAGTCCTATTGCCTAATCTGAAACCATCCGTCAAGACCATATCAATACGGCTGCCGAAAATGATGCTCGAAGAGCTGAAACTGCTCGCGAACAAAAGAGATATTCCGTATCAGTCGCTGCTGAAGATATTTTTAGCCGAACGGCTTAAAGATGAACTGGAACATTCAACCTCAAAATAATCAATGAGCAAAAAGGGGATAGGCCCATAAAAGGAGGCGACACTATGATACGCCATAATTCGGATGAACGGCCGGAAGGCGATGAGATTTTTGAAGAACGGACCGATGAGGAAATCGGGAAAGCGATTGACGAGCTGTTCGACAAAATCTGGTACAACCGGCATATGGACCTTCGGGAACGGGTCGAGGCGGGCGAGGAGGAGGTCGAGCCGGGGATATGGAAACAGGCGCTTGCCGCGGCAAAAAAAATCGAGGACAAATACGGCGTGGAGAATTTAGGCCCTTACGACGACTTCGAATGGGGGATGCTCAACGGCAAGCTCTCGGCGCTTCGCTGGCTCATCGGATTCGAATGGGACATGCTCGATACGTAAAAACAACTCAAAATGCAAAGTGTAAAATGCAAAATTGCGGAAGCGGAGAGATAAAATTTTAAACTTAAAGTTTTAAGTCCAAAACCAAATCTAAAAACTGATAGCTTTAAGTTATGGCTTTGTACTTTACAATTTAAGTTTTCCGCTGACTTCCCTCATTCTTAGATTGCGATATAGGCATTTGCGATAGCTAAATTAGGCAAACTGCCCATATTGCGAAGAAACGCATGCGGACGATTGTATATACAGAGCACCAAAAATTGTATCAAGACGCGCAACGCTGAAAACCCTTGAGAATGTGTTTGCGATGCGAAAGGGGGCATAAAATGACGGTATTAACGTTATGCAGGGACGGGTCGATAACGGTCGGCGAAAGCATACTGGAGTCAATCGCTGATGCAATCGGCGATAATCTGCGGCCGGCGATAACACCTCCTATGGTCGCGATGCGGGAGGTCCGCAGGGAAAAAATCAGCCGTATCCGCGAGGAAATAGACAACGGCACATACGGCCTTGACGAGCGATTAGACGCCGTGCTTGAACGTATCCTTATGGACATCGAACCTTAAGTGTAAAGCTTATAGTTTTAAGTCCAAAACCAAAGCTGGAAACTGATAGCTTTAAGTTATGGCTTTGCACTTCGCAATTAAAGTTTTTAGCTAACTTCCGCGGGAGGCGGACGGATTTATCATTTGTGAAGCGTGAAGCGTATCCCGAAACGGGGCCCGAAGCGTGTCTCGTAAATTAAATCAAAAATTAAAAAGTAAATAGCAATCCGCCTACGGCGGACAAGAATTGCGGAGGGGGAGGGAGTTTTAAGGCCAAAGACAAAGCTTAATCCGCCACCCCGCCAAAGGCGGGTAAAAGGCGGATAAAAACCGAAAGTTTTATGGCTTGGATTCTTCAATCATTATAATATTATGGGGAGGAAAATAGACAATTCGGTCATCCGACAGCTCTACAGCCAGCCATGTATCAAAATAACCATAACGTGAGGAGGACCCGGATTCATCTTTGCCCTTTGTAAAACCCTTGATAAGGCAATTGTTGTATGTATATGGGGACGAGCCGCCCCGAGAATCCAGGATTAAATTATATCGTTTTGAAAAATCGATTTCGTATGTTTGTGAAGGGACTTTTATGCCGGCAATCTTGGGAGGCGATGGTTTCGAGCGAGCAAAAAAAATCTTTAAGAAGAGAAAAGAGTAGAAGCTGATAACGCCTCCGACAACAACACCGGCGACAAACAGCCAAAAGCCCTTCCCGATTTTCATCTTATGTCTCCTAATTTTCTTGTAATAACAGGGAAAATATACTGCAATATAGCCCGGGTTTCAAGAGCGAAAATTCCCGCAAGATTTAGACGTCAGAGGCGAATTTTAATAATAAATGTTTGACGCGGGAGAAAGGAGGATTTATAGTTAATTTAGTAAAAATGGCCGGAAGATTATTGAGATTTGAAAATATTAATCTGGAGAAATATAAACGGTAGCTGTCCCCAATTAGCCCCTTATATAAATAATAGTATTTTTCTTGAATAGCTAATTGGAACTATATATAATACTACGTCCTTATTAAGATTTTAGAGGAGTTATTATGTCATACAAAGATCGTTTGAAAATTTATGCAGAAATTTCGGATGCCCGTAATAAAAGACCATTAATTGTATATGTAACAAGCTGCCGTCAAAATGCTTCCGCTCAAATGGGTGCTGATGTAATTTCACAATTCGCAAAAGCTCTTTCAAAAATCCCCAACGACAAAGACGGTATTGATATTTTGATCGTCAGCAATGGTGGCGATGCAATTGTCCCTTGGCGAATAATATGTATGTTACGGGAAAAGTTTAAAAAAATAAGCGCTTTATTGCCATGGGCGGCATATAGTGCTGCCACATTGCTTGCTCTCGGTGCAGATGAGATTGTGATGCATCCTTTTTCTAATCTTGGCCCTGTTGATCCACAATTAACACGTCAGCGCAAAATTCCAGGGCAACCAGCCGGACAGGATATAGAAACTATTTCTTTTGGCGCAGAAGATATTCGTTATTTTTTAGATTTTGTTAAATCTGATATAGGAATATCAGATCAGGCGCAGTTACAACAATCTTTCGAATTAATTTGTAAAGAAGTTGGTTCTATACCTATTGGAGTAGCAAAACGGAGTACGCAATTAGCTCTTTCGATGAGCGAAAAATTATTGAATCTCCATATAAAAGATTCAAGTAGGGCAAAGGCAATTTCCGAAGCATTAAACAGGTCTTTTTATCATCATGGCTACCCTTTGGGTATGAGCGAAGCCGAGGGCTTGATCCACTGCGAAGCGAAGCAGGGCGACT
>CAYLXJ010000129.1:0-6804 GCA_964387385.1 uncultured Pirellulales bacterium | reverse complement strand
TCATAAGAATGTTGCAGGTGTTTTTCGTCCTGATTAAACCCGCCTCCAGCATCCCGAAGCCCGCCTGCATTATAAAGACCATAAATGCCGCCAGCATAACCCAGACGGTATCCAGCCCATGCTTTATTTGGGCGATATCCGACCCTGTCTCCTCGGCAAGCGCATTACCGCAGAGAATCCAGCCCAATAGCCCCGCAATTACAAGCGAGCGAATACCTGTAATTACACTTTTCCCCTTATCCATCACTTTCTGTTTCTCCTTATTTAATACCGTTCGCCAACCATTGTGCGTTTTGTTTATCGTCGGGTTTTTCGCTGCGCACAGATAGAAACTTACTCTTTACCGAAATATAGTTGCAATCGCCGTGCCAGAATGGCGGAGGTTACCGAATTAGACGTTAAGTCCTTGTTAATAAGGGTGTTATGCGGCGAAGGCGGCAGACGGCAGGAATAGAAAAGAATACATAATTGTTAATTTGTCTTGGCAAGCTTACATATTTGTAGTTTTTGCTGTTATCCTGGGTAAAATTGGGACCCCGCTGAATTCCGGCGGGGTCCCAACTGACGCCCTTCGCAGGGCGCAGGAAGTGATGGCTCAGTTTGCGGCAGTTCGGCTTACCCGATTGCCTCGCCGTCCCGTTCCCCCGTTCTTATTCGCACGCAGTCATTGAGGTCGAGAACGAAAATCTTGCCGTCTCCAATCTGACCCGTTCTTGCGCCTTTGATGATTGCGTCTATGGTTTTCTGCACGAAGCCCTCATTGACGCCGATTTCAAGCCGAACCTTCTTAAGAAGGTTGACTTCAAATTTGATGCCTCGATAGCTTTCGTTGTAACCATGCTGTGCGCCGCAGCCCAGAGCGTTCGTTACCGATATTTTACAGACGTCACTTTCCTGCAGGGCTTTCTTTACGTCCTGGAGCTTGTGTGGCTGAATATACGCGATTATCAGTTTCATAGTATTTTCTCCGGATAGCAACAATTATAGTTACATAGTAGTGAATATTTGGAAACCTGAATATGCTTCCATACCGTGCTCGCCGATATCGAGGCCTTTAAGCTCTTCATCGGCGCTGGTTCTCAACCCAATGGTTTTGCTCAGAATCCAGAACAGGATTAATCCCAGTCCGAAGGCCCATACAAACGCCGTCGCAGCGCCGAGAATTTGCACACCGAGTTGTTTAAACCCGCCGCCGTAGAACAGGCCGCCATTTATCGCGAATAATCCGTAGGACAGGGTCCCCCACAGGCCGTTTATCGCGTGGACGCTGACTGCGCCAACCGGGTCATCGACTTTCAGGACGTAATCGAAGAACAGCACGCTGAATACGACCAAAACTCCGCCGACGCCGCCGATGATAATAGCGCTTATTGGCGAGACGCCGTCGCAGGGAGCGGTAATTGCGACAAGGCCCGCGAGAGTCCCATTGAGAGCCATCGAAATATCGGGTTTTTTCAAAACCACCCAGGACGTAATCAATGCCATTAATGCTCCCGCTGCCGCTGCCAGGTTGGTTGTTACCGCGATATATCCTGCCAGGCCGTTTCCCGCCGTGGTGCTGCCCGGGTTAAACCCGAACCACCCGAACCACAGTATGAACACGCCAAGTGTTGCAAGGGGCAGGTTATGACCGAGAATAGCCCGTGGTTTTCTATCGGGCCCGTATTTTCCCAGACGCGGCCCCAGCATAATTGCGCCTGCCAGTGCCAGCCAGCCGCCGATAGAGTGAACCACCGTTGAGCCGGCAAAATCGTGAAAGCCCATCTTCGCCAGCCAGCTATTGTTGTCGGTCAGCAGAAGGTTGCCCCAGACCCACGACCCGAAAACAGGGTATATCACCAGCGAAATCACGGCGCTGTAAAACAGATACGAGATGAATTTTGTTCTCTCTGCCATTGCGCCGGAGACGATTGTCGCGGCGGTCGCGGCGAAGACCGTCTGGAAAATAAGGAACGTCCAGTTCCAGCTCGCCCCCGGCTCCGTTCCGCTCATCGCGAACAGGGTGGTGCCGAACAGGCCGTTGGAGGCGCCGAACATCAGGCCGAAGCCGACAAGGAAAAACACCAAACTGCCAATCACGAAGTCCATCAGGTTTTTCATCAAAATATTGACGGAGTTTTTCGCCCTGGTGAACCCGGTTTCGACCATCGCGAAGCCCGCCTGCATAAAGAACACCAGGAACGCCGCTATACAGGTCCAGATGATGTTAATGTTCAATTGAAGCTCGTCCTTTACTCCCGCCGCGGATATTTGCTCATCGGCAAATGCAGTTCCCGTTGCCGTGAACAGGCACAGGCAGAACAAAGTTGTCATCGTAAGTTTACGCATTTAAGAATCCCCTAAAAAGCTATATTAAGGTTGTATTTAGAAACTCGTTGACAGTCCTATGCCCCACCAGACGTTGTCGTTATCTTCTCTTCCCTGGCGTATGTCGTCGCTTAGCATCGAGGCATAGTTGACACTGGGCCTAAGCGTCCAGGAGCCGATACAGAAAGGCAGTCCGGCGGTCAGCGTAAGGTCGTTAAATTTGCTGTTGTCCACGCCGAAGTAGCCGTGGTTGTAGCCGGAACTGCCCCAGCCGATGTTTGCTCCTAACTGAAATCCGCAATAACATTTGTCGTTGACCTCATAGATTTTCTCGAAAGTATGCCCTACGCCGAGTTGTAAATAGCTGCCGTCGATTTCATCGATGTCGTGGTACAATTTTATAGACGGCGAGAGAAGGCCGTCCGACAAGCTAAGGCCGGCATATACCTCGGTCGTGGGATGAAAAACCTGGTTTGGGAAACGATAATAAATCGTTCCTACGGAGAAATTAAGGTTTTCGATTCCGGGCACTGCGGCGGTATAATCAAGCGACCAATCGAATTCACTGAATTCACCTGCGTTGTCGGGTGCGCTTTGAGAGCCGTTTGTCAGGTCCATATTCCCCCAGATTGACCCGGTAAAGCCATAAGCGCTTACTGATACAGCCGGCTGAAGCACACTCTCGTCATTAAGGTTCTGTCCTCGCCAGATGTACTTGCTGTAATAGTCAGCCGAAAGACCGAACTTTACGGCCTGCTCTTCTGCGGCTGCAGCAAGCGATGTAATTGTCAATAAAGTTACCAAACCGAGGACGCCCGCTCTTTTCAATATCATCAGCAATCTCCTAAAAAAACTTTTCGATGTTCACTGGTTCTTACGCTAAGTTATAAAGCAATATGCGTGCCAGTAAATGGTAAAGTAAAACGTAGAAGGCGTAAGTCCTTATAGAAAAAGAGGTTAGGGATGAGTTGCGGCTTGATATGGAAAAGATAAAAAGCTACGTTATTGTAATCGTGTAGTAAAACTACTTCAAATATGTAGATTACAAAACTGGCTGTCAGGACAATAGCTTCGGATAAATGGCGTACTGCTTAATTTTGTATCCGAGAATCCGCTCGGTGAGGCCAAGCTCTTTTGCGGCTTTTCTCTGCTGGCCGCCAGATTTCTTTAACGCATCAACGATAAGCTCTTTTTCTTTGTTGGCGATGATTTCCGGCAGCGATTGTCCTGCGACCTGCTCGGTCTTTTTTATCATTTGAAGAGAGGGCGGCAGGTGCTCTGAGCGGATTACCTCGCCATCGCAAAGCAAGACCGCGCGTTCAATGCAGTTTTCCAACTCCCTGATATTGCCGGGCCAGTGATAACTGGTAAGCATTTCAATGGCAGGCGTCGAAATGCGTGTGATGTTCTTTTTGTTCTCGGCGGCATATTTTTCGAGGAAGTGGTCGGCAAGCTGCATAATGTCATCTTTGCGCTCGCGCAGGGGGGGTAAATAAATAGGAAATACATTTACTCGATAATACAAGTCTTCTCGAAAAATGCCGTCTTTTATTTGCTGTTCGAGATTTTTGTTTGTTGCTACAATTATTCTGACGTTGGTCTTAATCGTCTCAGTTCCGCCTAAACGTTCGAATTCCTTGAATTGAATCACGCGCAACAGTTTTACCTGCAGGTTGACTGGAAAGTCGCCTATTTCATCGAGAAATATTGTGCCACCGTGCGCTCGCTCGAATCTTCCTGTTTTACGTTCTGTAGCGCCAGTAAAGGCACCTTTTTCGTGGCCGAAAAGCTCGCTTTCGAGCAATGTTTCCGGCAAGGCGGTGCAGTTGACTTTTATGAAAGGTTTTTCGGCTCGCGGGCTGTTATAATGAATGGCGTGGGCGACGAGGTCTTTGCCTGTGCCGCTTTCGCCGCGAATAAGAACTGTGGCGTTGCTGTCGGCCACCTGCTCGATGAGCCGATATACCTGCTGCATCGCATTGGATTGGCCGACCATATTATGAACGTTAAAGCGTTTCTTTAATTCTTGTCTGAGCCGGACGTTTTCATCGCGTAGCTGTCTTTGCTCCGACTCGACCATTTTATTGAGCTTCACCGCCTGGGCAATCATTGTTGAAATTATGTTCAGCAGGCGCACGTGCCCTACGAAGTCGTTGGTCTGCTCGGTCTGCCTGTCAACGCTCAGTGCCCCGATGGTCTTGCCTTCAAGCTTGATGGGAACACAGAAAAACGCTATGGGTCTTCCCGGTGAATGCGCTCGTGCGCCGGTTTTATGAACGAAACGAGGGTCCTTCGATATATCGGGAACAACGATTTCTTTGCCTGTCTGGACGACAGTGCCGGTTACACCTTCGCCCATTTTGTATATCCCCATTTTTTTGGACATTTCACTGATGCCGTGAGCTATTTCAATATTAATGGTTTCAGTATCTGGATTGAGCAGGGTAATCGTGCCTCGCTGCAGCTTAAGATGCGTATCGAGCGATTTTAATATATGACGCAGGGTCTGCTGCAAATCGAGCGATTCTGCAAGCCCTTTTGCTATATCACTTAAAAGCTGAACATCTTTCGTTGGTTTTGTTTTCACTGAATTAGTCCTTAAGCGGCTGTATAGTATTCGATTATATTAACAAAGTTGTAAACGATGTGCAATAAATAACAATTTTGTATTTTTATGTTATAAGGGTTTTTTGTTTGGCCTAAAATACGGGATTGTTAGAAGTCGTAAGTTAGCTGAAAAAATAGTATGTGATTATCGGCTGCATCTGTATTTTTCGTGCTCTCGAAACGATAAGCGGCGTTGATACGCCAGTCCCGCGAAGTGAATAATGTAATGTCGAATTGTGCCCGCTCTACGATTGGTTGCGGACTGGAAGAGAGATTGCTTTTTTCCCTGTCATATTGCAGGCCGAGAATAACATCCGGGTTGAGATAATGCGTCAGGCGGACAAACAAATCCTCGGAATCGGTGCCCATAAAGTGACCAATGACCCTATCTTTGTAAAAATAACCGGGACTGAAAGTGCCATGAGTGTAAAAGACGTTCGGTTTTCCCGAAATATGGTTGTTCGCATATTCGAGCGTCAGGTCGGTCCTGCCGGTTTTGAAAATGTCGTAGATTTTTGCTCCGAACAATTTACCCCAGTTGCTCGGAATGCCGCCCGCTTCGTCTTCACCGATTCCGTCGAAATACAACTTGACTGACTTTGCGGGAAGGAATTGCTCAATAGGCAGCAATAATGAAGCGTCCAGGCCCCCCAGTTCGTCGCTTTCAAGTCGGCCCGTGCGGTTACCTTGTGTGGAAAATAGTATGTCAAAATAGTCGCGAAACCCGATGCCAGGCCTTCCTTCTCCGCCAAAAATAATAGCTCGTGAAAGACCAATCTCCACAGCGGGGTGGGGTTTGAAATTTAATCGAATACCAGTGAGTTCCGGTTCGGGGACGGTTCTGTCTTCTTCGAGTTCCGTCAAAAACCACACAAACTTGAAAGGCCCAAGCGAGCGGAATATCCAAGGAAGCTGCACAGGGGCGGGAGTGGAAAGTTTTATCATTTTAAATGGTTCGGCGTTATTGCTCATAAGCAGCGAGCCGTGCTGGCCAGGTCCCCACCAAAGCGAATCCTTGCCTACTTCGAGTTCCAGCTTTCGATACGATAGTTTGACATATCCTTCGATTAGCTCGACGTCCTGATTTGATTCATGACTTGACCAGGGATATTCTGGATGCAGGTAAAAAGCAACGGCATCAAACAATTGCCCCCGAGTTGTAAAACCGGCCCGTAGATTTGACTGCGCGTCGAACTGGTCGCCTCTAATGTTCTCGATGTCGGGTGTGTGGCGTGCATATACATATTTTATATACGGGTCTTCGATTGGCTTGAGGCAATTATGCGATGGCTCGCCGTCGATAGATCCAATCGAGGACAACTCCTGCTTGAGTTCTTCTTTGAGGCGTTCAATGATTCCAAAGATAATCTTGTTTTTAGAATTGAGCATTTGGAAAGTGCCGTCCGCTTCTGCTACGTGACGGGCCATTTCAAGACGGGAGACGGGTTTAGAAGTCATCATAGAGCCGTCAATCAAACCCTGACCAATTAATTTGTCAACGGCGTCGTAACTCCAGTGGTCAAGCGGCACGTTTGTAGATACGTGTCCTCCGGCATTACCCGGCACTGGAAACAAGCAAGGCAAAAACACAATTATCAGCACTGATAGCTGAGTTTTTCGTAAAGCTTTTTGCCTTCTTGCCAACATCATAAAAAGAAACCGGATGATAAAAAAAAAACTTTAATTCATCGAAACTTCCTTTTATCGGACCTGTTCATTATCAGCCCCATCAGTTTTTCATCTGCACGTTACACGTTTATCGGCCCGTCCCATAAAAAAGGTAAAGTGTTTAACGATAGTTTGTCGAAAAAAGAATTAAAAATTAGCTTGATTTTTGAGTGATTTGCTAATGAGCTGCGGGGTTTTCTTAGGCCGCTTGTGGCCGGCAAA
>CAYLXJ010000128.1:0-6808 GCA_964387385.1 uncultured Pirellulales bacterium | reverse complement strand
ACCATAGGACCCCGTCTATTAACCTTATCGGGAGGCTCTGCTTTCATAGCTTATCAGTGTTTACATTAGCCCTAATCGCTCCGCTTCTGCGTATAGGTCGTAACGCTTCATTTTCTTAAAAAGCGTCGTGCGGTTTATCCCAAGGGCCTCAGCAGTCGCCTGGCGGTTCCAGTGGTGGTGCTCGAGTGCTTGGCGAATGATGCTTTTTTCCGGCTCAGCGATTGCCTTTTTCAAGCTTATCGGCTTATATTCCGTCCCGCTGACGGGCCGCTCCTCCTTTATGGCCGGCGGCAAATCGTCGGCCGTTATCAGCGTCCCCTTGCTCAAAAGCACCGCGCGCTCAATCACATTTTCAAGCTCCCGCACGTTGCCCGGCCACGGGTATCGCTCTAAATAACCTAATGTCTCGTCGGTGAGTGCGAACTTCTTTTTATTGTGCTGAGCGCAATACATTTTCAGGAAGTGATTGGCCAATAGCGGAATATCCCCCACCCGTTCCGCCAACGCCGGCAGATTGATGCTCACGATATTTACCCTGTAATACAGGTCCTCGCGAAATCTTCCCTGCCTGACCTCCTCCATAAGGTTTTTGTTCGTCGCCAGTATTATCCTCGCGTCAACTGTAATCGTCTTATTCGAGCCAACCGCTTCGAATTGCCTGTCTTCCAGCACCCGTAACAGCTTCGCCTGCAGCGCAGGCGAGGCGTTGCCGATTTCATCCAGAAAAATCGTCCCGCCGTCTGCCGCCAAAAATTTGCCTTTTTTATTCGCAACCGCGCCGGTGAAGCTGCCTTTGACGTGGCCGAAAAGCTCACTTTCGAGAAGCGTCTCAGGCAATGCCCCGCAGCTTACCTCGACAAACGATTTGCCGCGTCTTCCGGAATGATGGTGAATCGCGCGGGCAATCATTGTCTTGCCCGTTCCCGACGGCCCCGTCATTAAAATCGTGGTTTTGGAATCAGCTACTGCCTCTACCAGCTCGAAAATGCGGGCCATTTTGTAATCGTGGCTTAAAATATTATCTAAGGAGTATCGCTGTTCGAGCTGCTGACGCAAGCTGACGTTTTCGCTAATCAGGGTCTGCTGCTTTATGGCTCTGGCGACTGCCAGCCGCAATTCGTCATCGTTAATCGGCTTGGTCAGAAAGTCGTATGCCCCCATTTTAATCGCCCTGACCGCCCCCTCGATAGTGCCGTAGCCGGTAATTACGACAACGACGGTTTGGGGGAAGTTTGCCCTTATGATATCGAGGACTTGAAATCCGTCGCCGTCGGGCAGGTTTATTTCGGTAAGCACCAGGGCATAATCCCCGCTTTCCAGCTCAGCCGATGCCTGCCTGGCTGATTCAACGCCTTTGGCCTTGAAGCCCTCTTTTGCCAGAAATCCTGTCAGGCAATCGCGTATTACCGCGTCGCCATCAACAATAAGAATAGCTTTTTCCGTCATTATTTCGGGTAATCCTTTCCCTGAGAATTTAATGAAATGATAAAAAAATGATACCCTGCCTGTTGCTTTTTGTCAAGCAGGAATGTTGTAAAAAAACAACATACAGGCGTTATCAGTATCACTATGAGGCATTACGCCCAGACGCCTTCGAAAGCCACTTCAGCCGGCCCGGTCATATACACGCAATTATCACGCAATGACCAGTTCAGTTTCAGTTCCCCGCCGGGAAGCTGGGCTGTGCAAGTCCTGTTGCACTGGCCTGTAACAGCCGAAGCGACCGCGCAGGCACATGCCCCAGTCCCGCAGGCAAGGGTTATGCCGCTTCCCCGTTCCCACGTCCGCATCCTGAACCGGCTTTTGCTTTCGATTTCGACGAAATGAACGTTTGTGCGCCTCGGGAAAAGCTTGTGGTTTTCAACCGCGGGCCCTAATATGTCAAGCTCGATACCGCTGACCTCATCGCAGAAAAATACCGCGTGGGGATTGCCCATCGAGACGCAGGTAACTGGCAGACGCCGGCCCAAAACCTCAATCGGGTGCTCAATAATTCTTTCGCCCGGCAGTTTCACGGGTATGTCTTTTGGCCGAAATCGGGGTTCACCCATATTAACGCAGACGTTCTGCACGGTCTTGCCTCTCAGAGCAAGGCCGAGTGTCAGAACTCCCGCTTTTGTCTCAATTTTCAATGACGCGGGGTATTTAACGCCGTCGCCTAAAGCGACCGGCCCTTGTGATTTGGATAATTTGTGCTCGTAAACGTATTTCGCGACGCACCTGATGCCGTTGCCGCACATCTCGGCCTCAGAACCGTCGGCGTTGAATATCCGCATCTTGGCGTCCGCTTTTTTCGAGGGGCATATCAGGATTAAGCCGTCCGAGCCGACACCCCTGTGCCTGTCGCTGATTTCACTGGCCGTTTGCGCAGGATTAGCGACGCGTTCATGAAAGCAATCCACGAATACATAGTCATTTCCAGTCCCGTGCATTTTCGTAAATCTCATTTGCTGTCTCCGGTTTTGAGTTATTATACTCCCTCCTTACGCTTTTTCAACCGTGGCGTCGTCAGGAATAAACCCTCCTTTTTACCAAAACCGCTTTTCGCACTCAATTATTTATCTCTACGACCTCTTCCCGTTTTTGCCGCCATTTGGGCATCTGTTCGGGCGTTATTTCGGCCCACAGGCCTTTTTTCTGAGAACGGGCGGCGGATTCTAATTGTTTATATTTATTGTATAGGCCGTGTTTGAATCGCGTGTCGGCGTATGCGCAGCCCTCCCTTAATAATTCCTCGTTCAGGAATTTGCCGTCAGGCAATTGAACATAAGCCAGCAAACGACGATATTTGTCCCTTGTGTTCTTGTCCTTCTCTAAATAAATGGTCACCTTTTTAGTTAGTGTCTTTGTGGTTGCAAATTCCGCCGCCTCTTTGCCGAAATACATTGGCCCCGTTCTCGGGTCTTTTGTTTCAGGCGTATCAACTCCCCACAGGCGTATTCGGGTATGGGGATAATTGCCGTCAGGGATATCGATATCGAACGTGTCGCCGTCGATGACCTTGATTACGGTGAACTGCCTGCCCTCGTATTTTTGAAAGTCCGCCGAATTTTGCGATTCTAACGATGAGTGTGCGGGGACATTTAACGTTCTGCTGGTAGCGCAGCTATGGTCGAGGAGAAATAACGCCGACGCCGCTAACGTAAAAACAGCGGCGATGATGTTACGCCTGCCTCTGCTCATCGCGTAACGCATTGTATCAATCTCGTCAATCGTCTTTCGGTTGCGCTGCTCGTCTCGTCATTCGTTTCACGGTTGCGTTTTTAAGACGTTTTACGATTTACGTAATCGATACGAGTTGCGCAACCGCAACCGTTTAACGATTTTTAATCCTCTGCTCGACGGGCTTGTCCAGGTCAAAGGCGTCGCATACGGCTGTTAGCGCCCTTTCGGCGTCTTTTTTATCAACGATGCAGCTTATGCGGATTTCGCTTGTCGTAATCGAGTCGATATTGACCTTTTCTTTCGCCAGTGCGCTGAACATCTTTTCCGCGATGCCGTAATGGCTCCTCATCCCCACGCCTACGGCCGAGACCTCGGCTATATCCTCGCGTATGAAAACGCTGTCGCATTTGACCTCGTTTTTAATCGAGTCGATGGCGTCTTTGGCCGAGCGTAGGTCGCTTGCCGGAATCGTAAACGCTAGGTTCGCCTTATCGGCGCTGACCTCGGTCTGCATAATATCGTTGATAATGACTTTGGCCTCGGCTAAGCGGTGAAAAATCTTGGCCGCGTTGCCCGGCCTGTTGTCAACGCCCACCAGGGAGATTTTGGCCATATCTTTTTGTATAGTCGCTCCCGAAACTGATATTCCTTCCATTTGCGGTGTCTCCTGAACGATATAGGTTCCCTCGGCGTCCGAGCCGGCGCTGCGGACGTGGATTTTAACGTTGTATTTTTTGCCGAATTCGATGCTTCGGCCGTGCATTACGCCTGCTCCCAAGCTGGCAAGCTCTAACATCTCGTCGTAGCTGATTTCCTTCATTTTTACAGCTTTTTTGTATATCCGCGGGTCGGTCGTATAAATCCCGTCAACGTCGGTGTATATTTCACAAACCTCAGCCCCCACGACTGCGGCAATCGCCACGGCTGTCGTATCAGACCCGCCCCTGCCTAAAGTCGTGATGTGGCCGTCCGCGTCCATTCCCTGAAAGCCCGCGACAATCACGATTTTCCCCGCGTCCAACTGCTTGTGGATTCTCGGGGCGTCGATACTTTTTATACGCGCCTTTGTGTGGGTGCTGTCGGTCAGAAATCCCGCCTGAAAGCCCGTGAAGCTTATGGCTTTATACCCCATCGCCTCAAGGGCCATAGCGAACAGCGATACCGTCTGCTGTTCGCCCGTGCTTAAAAGCTGGTCCATTTCGCGCTGCGGCGGGTTCGGATTAAGCTCCAGCGCATCCGCGACAAGGTGGTCGGTCTGATGCCCTCGTGCACTTGCCACGACGACGACCTGAAAGCCGGCCTTTACAGCGTTTATGACCCGCTCAGCCGCCCGCCGTATCTTCGGCGCATCCGCCACCGACGTGCCCCCGAACTTCTGAACAATAATCGGCATTCTTTTCTCCAGTAAAGTTTTACAGATAAATGAGGGGTGCAGATACAGCCCCGCCCCTACATTGTTAACTTTTAAGGAAATACTCCATAAGTTCATACCCGTTGTCAATACGTAAGCCGGATTTTTGGGCGTTTGATTCGGTAAAGGGTGCGGCGAAAATGCTATCGACGTTAGTGCCGGCCATAGCAAAAGGCACAGGGTCGCCGCAGTGAGCGCCGGTTTTTACAGGGGTGGGGTGGTCCGGCAGAACCATAAAACGCCAGGATTTATATTGTCTAATCGCCTCAAAAACGGGGCCTACGATGTGTTTATCAATCTGCTCAATTGCCTTTTTCTTGAGTTCCGCATTGCCGTTATGCCCCGCCTCGTCGGGGGCCTCGATATGAACAAAAACGAGGTCGTATTCGTCTAAGGCCTTGATGGCCGCCTCGCCTTTGCCTTTGAAATTGGTATCGATAAAGCCGGTTGCGCCGGGGACCTCGATGAGGTCAAAGCCGATAAGTTTGGCAAGGCCTCTTACGAGGTCAACGGCTGTTATGGCGGCGCCATTGATGCCGAATCGCTTGTGGAAGCTGTCCAAACGTGCTTTTTTGCCCTGGCCCCAGAGCCAGATTGAGGAGACGGGGTTTTCGTGCAGGTCTGCCCTGACCTTGTTTATATCGTGGTTCTGGAAGAACTGCTGCGAGCGGGCCATAAGGTCGATGAGGAAGTCGGCCCCTTTGCCGCGAGGCAGGATTTTCTCGACGGCAGTGCCTATATAATCGTGCGGCGGCGAGGTCCTGACCTCGATATCAAAGCCCTTAAGGACGAGCAAATGGCGATAGCTTACGCCGGTGTAGAAACGGACCTTGTCGTTTGCGACCTGCTCGTTAAGCTCCTCGATGAGCTTCGAGCCCTCCTCGGTTGAGATGTGGCCAGCGGAGTGGTCGGCCATTTTGCCGTCGGCGATGGTTACGAGATTGCAGCGGAAGACCCAGTCGTCGGGATTAAGCTGGACGTTTCGTGCGACGGCCTCGATGGGTGCCCGGCCCGTGTAATATTTTCGGGGGTCGTAGCCCAGAAGCGACATCTGCGCGACATCGCTGCCGGGGTCCATACCTTCCGGGACTGTGCGGACGAGGCCGAGGCGACCCTGCCTGCTGACGGCGTCCATATTGGGCTTGTCGGCCGCTTCGAGACAGGTCTTGCCGCCGAACTGCTCGATAGGATTATCGGCTGCGCCATCCGGTATTATTATCGCGTATTTGGTATTCATGGTTTTAATCGTTAAAGAATACAGTAGTTTATGAATTTTAGGGCAGGTAGTCAAGGGCGGGTTGCTTTTTGTCTTTAGGAGGTTTACACTGCGGCATAGAACCGATGAAATCATTTCGAATTTATATTTAGGAGATGGATATGAAATTCCGGCGTTTTGGGTGTGTGTTATGTTTCGCGATTGCGTTTATAAATTTGCGGATTTCTTTCGGCCAGGCCGGCTCAACGATTATGCCGGGCCAGGTGCGACCTTTTTCGTTGACTTCGGTGCGACTTCTGGACGGGCCCTTTCGTGATGCAATGCTGCTGAACGAGCGTTATCTGCTCAGTTTGGACCCTAACCGGTTTCTGTTCACCTTTCGTATCAACGCCGGTTTGCCGAAAACAGCCAGGCCGTACGGCGGCTGGGAAAAACCTGATTGTGAGCTTCGAGGGCACAGTATTGGTCATTACCTCACGGCATGCTCGCTAATGTATGCGAGTACAGGCAACGAGGAGCTGAAGCAAAGGGTCAATTACATAGTCGGTGAACTGGCCAAATGTCAGGAGGCCCTTCCTTCACAGGGCTATAATAAAGGATACCTTTCCGCTTTTCCTGAATCATTTATCGACCGGGTTGAACAAGGCAAAAAGGTCTGGGCGCCGTGGTACACGCTGCACAAGATTATGGCTGGTCTTTTGGACTCTTATCAACATTGCGGTAATAAGCAGGCGCTTGATGTACTGGTCAAGAATGCCGACTGGGTCAAATTTCGCATAGATAAGCTCAGCGCGGAACGGGTGCAAATCATGCTGAGGACGGAATTTGGCGGAATGAACGATGTGCTAACAAACCTCTATGCCGTCACGGGAAATCCGGAACATCTGCGCCTGGCCAGGGCATTCGACCATCGGCAGATATTCGATATGATGGCCCGGAAGCAGGACAGATTAGATAATTACCACGGCAATACCCAAATCCCGAAAATAATCGGAGCCGCGCGTGAATATGAAATG
>CAYLXJ010000127.1:0-6898 GCA_964387385.1 uncultured Pirellulales bacterium | reverse complement strand
AGGAACGGGTAAAATGGCGCCTTGGCCAGGTCGGCAGGGACAGCCACGGGGCCAGGATTGAGAACGAAATCGCGCCGCCAGCGGTCAAGCAGAGCAAAATCGAGACAGGCAAGCTGGCCGATGAGCTTTTTCCTGCGGTCGGCATCGAGGCGGTCCCAGAAGGCCAGAAGGTGCTCCTGACCATATTTTTTCAGGTCTTTTGTTAGTTTTTGCAGATGATTTTGGTCAAACATAAGGCCGTTTTTACCCTAAAAACACACCTTATAAGCGAAAAGTGAGGAATTTTCAAGCATTTTGACGATTTTTGACGAAAAATTAGTTGACAGAAAGTATTTTCGGTAGTACATTGAGAATAGAGTAGGCAGGTTAAAAGAAGCAGTATTATAATATTTTGGCCGTAATTATAATTTTAATTCCTACCCAATATCATATCACAATCTGCCTGCTGAAAGTAGTTTAGCTTTGCTTAACTCGAATACACGGCTGTTTAGGGTTAAGAAAAGCGGCGAAAAAGTCCCAAAAAAACGACTAAATTGGATATTACCGGCCGTTCCCGGGCGAAACTGAACTGAAAAATGAGATTCGCGGGGAATTACGGTTAAAAGGTGTGCAGGCACAAACAAGTTTTGGATTTATTGTTCTGTGAACGTATGTGAAAGTGCTCAGGACGGCCGATTTTGCTCGGCTTTGCCGAGGCAGGCGAATCTCGAAGAATAAAAGGAGAACAAAAATGAGAAAGAAGAAAGGTTTTACATTGGTGGAGCTGCTGGTCGTTATCGCCATCATAGCTCTGCTGATGGGCATCCTGCTTCCCGCTCTGGCGAAGGTCAGGATGATTGCCTACCGGATGATTTGCGGGTCGAATCTGGCAGGCATTGGCAAGGCGATACTGCTGTATGCAGGCGACTACCAGGATGAGTACCCGCTGCCCGGTCTCAACAGGAACGTAACGCTGAGGTCAGGTGGCTCTCTTCCGGCCGGCCGATGGGATGCCACAAACGCGGTGATGGCCTACACCGGCGGCACCGACCCGACGGCCGCAAGCAATGCGACCATCGGCTCTATGTTCTATATGCTCGTAAAGTATGAGGACGTATCGCCCAAGCAGTTTAGCTGCAAAGGCGATGCCGGCGGCCAGATATTCAAGCTTTCGGACTGCACGGGCACAACTGTTCAGGACTTTACCAAGGCATGGGATTTCGGCACACGCCCGGGAAGATACTGCAGCTATTCATTTCATATGCCTTTCGCGGGAGTGGCAGGAACGATAGTTCGGACAGACGTTAGAATAAGCGGCAACGCCAAGCCGACAGCTCCGCTTGCGGCAGACAGAAACCCGTCTTTTGACAAAAATATGGATGCTATTCTTGCAATTGGCGGCAGGAATTCAATCAACAACGCTAACGCACACGGTTTAGGATATGGAACCGGCTCATCCGGAACCGCGGAATATACGGAGTCGCCCCAGGAAAGGTGGGTATCAGCGGGCAATAAATATTCAGACCCGGACCTTATTTTTAATGCGTTCGCGCATCAGCGCGAGGGACAAAACGTGCTGTATAACGACGGTCACGTCAAGTTCGAGACCACCGCCAACGTGGGAGTCGATAACGACAACATCTGGACAATGTGGAAATCATTGGGGTCTCAAACGAAGCCGACCGCCAAACAGAGAGAAGTTGGAGATGGTTCCAACGGATGGTTCACGAGGCATGGTTCAGGCGCCAATGCGTACAGTGCCACCGCTGCCCAGTATATGCCCGAATCGGTTGACGATGCCTTTTTGATTAACGAGTATCAGGATAGCGGATTAACAGCGGTATGTCCATAATAAGACCGAAGCGCGATAGTCAGGCGTAATTACTGGTTTTACAGCCGGCCCCGTGTTGAAAAACACGGGGCCGCTTTTATTTTGGGGATTTGTATTCGGCGGGATTTTATGATAGATTTACGTAGCATAATATAAAAATGAATTGTGTGAATCGAGTTTACAGGCAGCTTAGGAAGGTTACGTAGAACGGTTGCGGTTGCGCAACTCGTCCGCCAGAGGCGGATAAATATCGGTTACGTTAATCGTAAAACGTCTAAAGAACGCAACCGTAAAACGACAGACGTAACGAGCAGCGTAACCGATAGACGATATACGCAACCTCTGCGAATTGGGATTAAGATATCAAAAGGGGTCAGGAATTGGCACAGACGCTTATTTACAAGATACTTGCTGCTCATCTGGTTGAGGGTGAGCTTAAGCAAGGCAGTGAAATCGGCATCAGGATTGACCAGACGCTTACACAGGATGCGACCGGCACGACAGCTTTTCTGCTTTTTGAATCGATGGGCGCAGGCCGCGTCAGGACTGATTTGTCGGTAAGCTATATCGACCATAATATGGCGCAGTTCGGTCCTGAAAATCATAACGACCATTTGTATCTTCAGACAATCGCGGCCAAAAGCGGTGTATATCACTCGCGGGCCGGCAACGGCATTTGCCATCAGGTTCACCTTGAGCGGTTTGCCAGGCCGGGGGCGACGCTGTTGGGCAGTGATTCGCACACGCCTACGTCGGGCGGAATCGGGATGCTGGCGGTAGGCGCAGGCGGTCTGGACGTTGCGGCGGCGATGGGGGGCGGGCCTTTTTATATAACTTGCCCGAAGGTATTAGGCGTGAAATTGACCGGAAAGCTGCCGAACTGGGTTGCGGCCAAAGACGTAATTTTGAAACTGCTGGGAATATTGACGACCAAAGGCAACGTCGGCTGGACACTTGAATATTTCGGGCCTGCAGTTGAGACGCTGACGGTTCCGCAGCGGGCGACGATTACGAATATGGGGGCGGAACTGGGCGTAACAACGAGCATATTTCCCAGCGACGAGCAGACGCGAAAATTCCTTCACGCGCAAAAGCGGGAGAAGGACTTCAGGGCGTTAAGCGCCGACGCAGGGGCGATATACGACCGGCTGATTGAGATAAACCTCGATGGACTTGAGCCGATGGCGGCCTGTCCGTCATCGCCGGACAACGTAAAGAAGGTGGCTGAAATTGAAGGGCTGGAGGTCGGACAGATTGCGATAGGAAGCTGCACCAATTCGAGCTTTGGCGATTTAATGATGACGGCTAAGGTCCTGAAAGGAAAACGAATCCACCCGGCTGTGGAGTTCGCGGTTGCGCCGGGAAGCAGGGAGGTCTTGAATATGCTTGCTTCAAACGGGGCATTGACCGACTTTATTTCGGCAGGAGCGAGGATTCTCGAATGCGCGTGCGGCCCTTGCATCGGGCTTGGATTTTCGCCGGCGGAGGGGATAGCGAGTTTGCGGACTTTTAACCGCAATTTCAGCGGACGAAGCGGGACCCGCGACGATAAGGTGTATCTTGTAAGCCCTGAGACGGCTGTGGCGTCGGCCCTGGCGGGAAAAATTACCGACCCGCGCCGATTGCCTGAATTATTGGGAATTGAGTATCCGCGGATTGAATTGCCGGATGAGTCCGCCACGGCGGATAAATTTATTGTCAATGATAATATGATAGAGCCGCCGTTGAGCGAAAAAGATGCGGCTAAAGCCGAGGTCATTCGCGGCTCGACGATAGTTGTGCCGAAAAGCCCCGACCCGCTGCCGGAAGACCTCAAGGGCGAGGTGCTGATAAAATGCGCGGATAAAATCACGACCGACCACATAATGCCCGCCGGACAATTCTTGAAATACCGCAGCAACGTCCCTGAATATTCGTCGTTTGTTTTTCACTGTTTTAACGAGAAGGGCAAACCTACTTTCGCGCAGCGGGCGGCAAAAGCAAAACAACAAGGTCTGGCGGGTATCATTGTCGCGGGATTAAGTTACGGTCAGGGGTCCTCGAGAGAGCACGCGGCATTATGCCCGATGTATCTGGGAGTAAGGGCGGTAATCGCCAAGACAATCGAGCGGATTCACAGGGCGAATTTGCTCAATTTCTGCGTTGTGCCGATTGAGCTGGCGAATGCAGCCGACTATGACAAAATCAGCGAGGCCGACGTTCTGAAAATCGAGGGCTTGAAAGACGCTGTAAAAAGCAGGGACTCGGTAAAAATCATAGAGGCCGGCGGCAAATATGAAATTATCGGGAAATTGAACCTATCGGTCAGAGACAGGGAGATTCTGCTTGCGGGCGGATTATTGAAATATACGCTAAGTAAGGCGACCCGTTGTCGTGCCGACAACGGCTAAACGGGCGGATAAATGATAAAAATAGTAACGGTGTTCGGGACGGGCAGGGCAAGGCCGGGTGATAAGAATTACGCTTTAGCGGAACAGTTGGGAAGTGCCCTGGCGGGTGCGGGTTTTGCGATAGCAAACGGGGGCTATGGCGGGACAATGGAGGCGTCGGCCAAAGGGGCAAGCGCTGCGGGCGGCGAGGTAATAGGCGTAACGTGCTCGGCGTTGGGGCGCGGCTCAGGGAATAAATACATCAGCCGGGAAATTTTAACGACGACACTTGCGGACCGGCTGGAAACGCTGATAAGATTAGGCGCTGCTTACGTCGTCCTGCCGGGCGGGACGGGAACGCTTCTGGAGCTTGCTTTTGTCTGGGAATTGAAAAATAAGGGATTTTTAGGCGATAACAAGCCGATTATACTGTTGGGCGATTACTGGAACGGCCTTGTAGGGCTTGTGGCAATCGACGATGCGGACAGCAGGCGGCATTTATTGTTTGCCGATACTCCAAAAGATGTTGTGAAATTATTAAAGAAGCAATAAAAATGAGAGTAACGCGATTCATATTGATAATGACAGCAGCTATGCCGATGACTTCAGGTTTAGCGGCAGACGACGGGCAGCTTTTGCGAGATGATTTTGTTATTGCCGGAGCGGACGGCCGGCTTGTCGAGGGCGAAGGGGGCAAATGGCTTTTCAAATTCGAGTCGGCAATAAATGACGGGATTACGGAACAAAAGGCCGGCAAGACGCTTGAGATGCTCAGTTCGGCGACGCTGGAAAAATTGATTGAGGACGCAAAGACGCGAGTCGAGGCGGACTATCGGCTGTGGGGCAAGGTAACGCGCTTTGGCGGGCGCAATTTTATTTTCCCGGTGTATTTTCTCGGGTTGCGAAAAATTGATAAGCCCGCGGACCAGAACCGGACCGCCGACAGAAATAAAACAGCCGCGTCGATAAACGAGCCGAACGATATAGTCAGTATTCCTGAAGAAGTAGCCGCCTTGCTTAAGACCTCGACTGTTTTGCCTGCGCAGCAGCAGGTGTCGGATGCCGCGCTGCAGTTGAAACAGGACACAATCTTTACAAACCGGGTTGGCCGCATAGTCGAAAAGAAGGGCCAATACGTGTTTGTGCCGGACGCCCTCGGGCGGGGGATTGAAAAAATTGAGATTGCCCTATTGCCCTGTCAGAACCTCGAATACGCGATTGACGAGGTCCGCAGCGAACCGAATCCCGTCAGATTCAGCGTGGCGGGGATTATGACAAGATACAAAGGAGGACAGTATTTGCTTTTACAAAAAACAACGCGGGCCTACAGCTACGGCAACTTCGGCAGATAAGCCACAGAGATTGTTAGCCACAGAGCACACAGAGGACACAGAGAATAGAGACAAAAAATAATGGCAAACGAGCTTGATAAAATTCTGATTTCATATAAACAAAAGGACTTTCGAGACCAAATTGGATCTTTACATTTGAAGCTTAAGAGAAAAGCAAGATTTGGCGGTAAGGATGAAGAAGAACCGGTTTGGGAAATTATTAACAAAGTTTCCGAAGAGGGTGATAAAGCTGTTGCCGAATACACCGAAAATTATGACCGCGTAAAACTTACTCCTGAACAATTCAGAATAACTGAGGCAGAGCTGAATGATGCTCACAAGAATATCGACAAGAAGCTTTTGAAGTCGATTCGAAAGGCGATTAAGAACGTAAAAGAGTATCAGTCAAAGATATTCGTCGGCAATGACAAGAACTTCAAAACGACAGGCATAAAATATACACCTATAAAACGAGTAGGAATATGTGTGCCGGGGGCATCAGCGCCATTGCCATCGACTGTCATTATGACTGCTGTTCCGGCGCAGGTGGCAGGTGTTAAGGAAATCGTTGTTGTCTCGCCGCCGAGATACAACGGCTCAATTCATCCTGTAACTTTAGCTGTTTGCTATGAATTGAATATAACTGAAGTTTACCGCATCGGCGGAGCACAGGCGGTAGCGCTTTTGGCGGGTGCGGAAAATACCAAGATTCAAAAGGTTGATAAAATTGTTGGTCCTGGTAATCAGTGGGTGCAAACCGCCAAGTTGAGGCAGTTTGGATACGTAGATATTGATTCAATAGCAGGACCAAGCGAACTATTGATAATCGCAAATGAGAAAGCAAATCCTGTATGGGTAGCGGCTGATATGTTGAGTCAGGCAGAACACGACCCGGGAAGCGCGGTTTTATTTACGGACTCGAAACAGCTTGGACAACAGGTTTTGGAAGAGCTTAAAAAACAAGTAGCCCAATTAGGCCGAGCAGAAAAAACCGAGAAATGCCTTTTAGAATTTGGTAAAATTGCCGTTTTCAACAATACGAGCGAAATCATCACGGAAGCAAACGATTTTGCCGCGGAGCACCTGCAAATACATTGTGGAAAAGAAAGCAGAAAAATTGCCGGTAAAATCAACAACGCAGGAGCTATTTTCATAGGCGAATACTCCCCTGTTGCAGCGGGGGATTATTGGGCAGGCCCCAGTCACACGCTTCCCACCGGGCAGACGGCGAAATTTTTCAGTGCGTTAAGCGCGAATGATTTCATAAAGTCCACGAGCATAATCGAATACGACAGAAAGAAATTAGCTGAAAGTGCGGAGGATATAATACGTTTAGCGGAGGCGGAGGGGCTCGATGCGCACGCAAGAAGCATAAGGATTCGACTGGA
>CAYLXJ010000126.1:0-6901 GCA_964387385.1 uncultured Pirellulales bacterium | reverse complement strand
CCAAATTGCTTTTGTGTATCGTATGAATACCCAGAAAAGAAGGAGTGTATTTGCGATGTGAAGCACTACATTGGTCATATGAAAACCGGCAGCTCCCGTCCCGAAAAACTGGCTATCCGCCATTAACGACAGCCACACTAAGGGAAACCAGTTGGCGCCGTGCATAGCTGTAAATGCCCATTTGACGCCGTCCAAAGTCAAGCCCTTAAGCACCTGGGGATTGCTGCTTACGTATGTCGGGTCGTCGTATTGGACAAAATCAAAACCCGCCGTCCGGCCATACACTATAACTATGCCGATAATCAAAAACAGGCAAAGCCCGACGACAATTCGCTTCTGTCGATCCTGCCAAATCAAATTCAAAGGGGTTTTTTCCGGTTCCATCTAATCAGCTAATGCCTGACTCTCAATCATCCGTATAAGCCGCCAAGCAATAATCCTTTTTGGGGCTTTCGCTAATTTAATCCAATTCCGGCCTGCTGTTTTTATAAAGACCTCGGCAATCTCGGCACCGATTGCCGAAAGCGCATTGGCGACAATCATATCCAGATTTTTTTCGCGCATCTTGCGCTCGGCGTTCGCTTTTAAATTCTTATTCTCAAGGGCAAAACCGACGATAATTTGACTCTTCTTCTTATTTTTTCCCGCCCAGGCGAGAATATCGGCGGTCGGTTTCAATCTTATTACAAAATTGCTTTTTGCCTTTTTAATTTTTACTTTCGACTTTTTAACCGGCGTGTAATCCGAAACAGCCGCTGCCATTATGAGGCAATCGCACGATTTAAAATTCTTTCGCACCGCGTTAAACATCTCGCCGGCGGTTTCAACCGCGATAGTTTTCAGATTTGATTTTTTATTTTTGATTTTTAATTTTTCCACAGTTGTTATCAGCGTGACTTTATGCCCTGCCGCAAGCGCAGCTTCCGCAAGCGCATAGCCCATCCTGCCGCTGCTGGCGTTTGAAATGAACCGCACTGGGTCAATATATTCGCGCGTGCCGCCGGCGGTGATTAAGAAATTGAGTCGTTGGCCTGATTTTGAAGTGCGCATTTTGGTCGCAGCTTATTTACTTTTGTGTTTCAATCCCGCGGCGATTTTGGCTATTTCCTCGAAGATTTCCATCGGCTCAGCCATTCTGCCCACGCCCTCCGTTCCGCAGGCAAGCCGGCCCTTTCCCGGCCCTATAAGTTTCACTCCCATCCGCTTCAGAATCTTCAAATTCTCCTGAACCGCGGGATTTTCCCACATCTTTTCATTCATCGCCGGGGCAAAAAACGTCGGTTTCTTCCAGCTTGCGCAAAGCACAGTGCTGAGCAAATCATCGCAGATGCCGTTGGCGACTTTGCCGATTATGTTGGCTGTCGCCGGTGCGACCACCACAACGTCGGCCCAGTCGGCCAAGCTGACGTGGCCGATTTCATACTCCTGCACTTCCTCCCACATACTCGTATAAACAGGCCCGCCCGTTACCGCCTCGAAACTCTTTGCCCCGACCATCCGAAGCGAGTTTTCGGTCATAACGGTCCTGACTTCCGCGCCTGCCGCCGTAAGTTTGCTTGCCAGGTCAACCGCTTTATACGCCGCAACGCCGCCGCTTACCCCAAGCACAACTTTCAAGCCGCCGAGTTTTTCACTTTGTATCGACATACTAATTCGCCTACTGATTACGTGGTTTATCGATGTCGCTTTGCTCGTAGTCGATTGTGATTTTGTCGTGTTTGATTTCCTCGATAACAATCTCAAGCTGGGTTTTACCCTCGGTGTCCTCGATAAGGGGCCGTCCGCCCTGCATCAATTCCATCAGCCTTTTCTGAATCAACGCCGTCAGCTTGAACCTGCCGCCCACCTTTTCCACTAATTCGGTACTTTTCAATGCGTCTATCATTTCTTAACTCCGATACTAACTTTCTTTTTCGCTTTATACGCCGCTTCAACTATCCCTGCGACCTCATCAACCGCCTCCTGCAGTTTATCATTTATGACTATATGTTCATAATCCTGCATACCCGCAGCGATTTCAATCCCCGCCTGGCCGAGCCGTTTTTCCTGAACTTCTGCCTCGTCCCTTGCCCTGTCTTTAAGCCGTTCCGCGAGGTCCTTTTGTGTCGGCGCTACTATGAATATCATCACCGCGTCGGGATATTTCGCCTTTATCTGCCGACCTCCCTGAACGTCTATCTCTAAAATAACTGCTTTTCCCGCAGCAATTTGTTCATCGACCTTGTCCTTGGGTGTGCCGTAAAAGTTGCCGAAAACCTCCGCATACTCCAAAAACATCCCTTTTTTAATCCTTTTCTGAAATTCCTCTTTACTGATAAACCAGTAATCCTTTCCGCTGACTTCCTTGTCAGTTTTAGGCCTGGTAGTAACCGACACATTCAAATAAGCATAATCCAGCCGTTTGACAAGCTCCCGGCAAATCGTGCCCTTGCCTACGCCGCTTGGCCCGCTTATCACAACAAGTATTCCCTCTTTTTTCCGTCTTCTGTCCTCTGTCATCTGTCTTCCGGCTATTCGACGTTCTGAACCTGTTCTTTAATCCGGTCTATCCGGCACTTGATTTCCACTACAAGATGCACGACATCGGCGTCGCTTGCCTTGCTGCCGATTGTGTTGGCCTCCCGCAGCATTTCCTGACTGATAAAATCGAGCTTCCTGCCCGCCTGCATGTTCCCTTTAAGTGCCTTTCCGAACTGCTCAAGGTGTGAATCGAGCCGGGCAATCTCTTCAGATATATCAATCCTGTCGGCAAAAACTGCGACCTCGCGGGCTATCGTTTCGTCGTTTAGTTTCAGTTTCGCCGCCGCGAGCAAATCATCGACCCTTTTCCTGAGCTTGTCGGCGTATGCTCCAGGCCCGGCCGCGCTTTTTTGCCGTATCTTCTCAAGATTAATCCTGATAGCGTCACAATGCTGCAGCAGGTCGGTCGCCAGGGCATCGCCCTCCGCCGACCGCATTGCCTTTAGTCCCTTCAGCGCCTGATGCGTAATCTGCTGCACTTTTCTCCTGATTCGCTCGGCCTGCTCGACGCTCGGCATCGCCGGCGATAAAATCCCCGGCAGTCCCAGTAATCCCCCTAAATCAAGTTCACGTTCTACGCCGCCTGCAGGCGTCAGCTTGCCAAGCCGCTTTAAAAGCGTGCCCAGCGCCTTCTCGTTTATCTCGAAAAGCGCCTCAGCAGGGGCACCTTTTTGCCTCAAGATGTAATTGGCCGTCCCGCGACCAAGCTCTCGGCGCAGTTGTTTTTCAATGTCACCTTCCAGAAAACCTAACGTCTCAGGCAGGCGAATCGACGCCTTGAAGTAGCGGTTATTGACCGTGCCGATTTCCACCGCGTATGTCACGCCGTTCAGCCGACCCTCCGAGCTTCCGTATCCGGTCATACTGTTTATCATAAAGTTCGATTCCCCTTGTTTCGTCCAATATCTTTTTTACTGTTCCGCCGGCTGCATCGGCTCACCGCCGACCGGCTGCCCTGCCGGCTGCTGCTCAACAGGCGCCGGTTGCCCCGTATCGCTTGTCGTTACAGGTGCGGCCGTCTCTCTTGCAGGACCTATCGTCGGCTTCCACCACTTGTTCAGCACAATCGCTGAAAACAAAAAGAAACCCACCACGCCTATCGTTATCCACGTAAGCACATCGCCTGTCTTGCTGCCCAGAATCCCGCTTGCCATACCGCCGGCAAATGCGCTGCTTAATCCGCCGCCCTTGCCCTTCTGAATCAGAATTATCAAAACAAGCACAACGCTGCAAAGCAGAAACAGCACCGCGATAACGCTCATAACCAGTCCCGCCGCCAACATTAGATCAAATGCCATATCATTTCCCCTAATAACTTAAAACTTTAATCCGCTTACGGCGGATAAAACTCAAAAACGCCGTTAAGCCGACGCTTTAACAATCGCCACGAAATCATCCGCCTTCAAGCTTGCCCCGCCGACTAATAAGCCGTCAACATCCTCCTGCCCCATCAATTCAGCGGCGTTGTCCGGCTTGACCGAGCCGCCGTATTGAATCCGGACCTCGCTCGCCAGCTTTTTCCCATACATATCCGTTAATAAATCCCTTATCATTGCGTGCACTTCCTGCGCCTGCTCAGGCGTGGCGGTCAATCCCGTCCCTATCGCCCAGACCGGCTCGTATGCTATCGTTATCGCCGCGACCTTTTCCGCGCTAAGCCCGGCAAGGCCCGCCTTCATTTGCCGCGTCACCACCTCTGTGGTCTTGTTCGCCTTGCGCTCGTCTAACAATTCACCGACGCATAATATCGGCAAAAGCCCGCCGGCAAGAGCGGCCTTTACTTTTTTGTTTATCAGCTCATCGGTCTCGCCGATGACGTGACGTCTTTCCGAATGCCCGCATATAGCGTAAGTGCAGCCGATGTCTTTGAGCATAGCCGCGCTGATTTCGCCTGTAAACGCGCCCTTCTGCTCGAAATAAACATCCTGAGCTCCAAGCGCTATATGCGACGAACGCAGTGCTGCGCAAACCTGCTGCAGGTAAACAAACGGCGGACACACCGCCACATCGACCTTGTGGCCAGCCGTCTCGCCGCAGCCGGCTACAACACCCTCCGCCAGCTTGACCGCGCCGTGAATGTCCGTATTCATTTTCCAGTTGCCTGCTATAAATGGTTTTCTCATTTTTGACAATCCTTTCTTACCACAAAGACACCAAGTCACTAAGTTTTTTATTTTTTACTTTTAACTTTTTACTTTTTCCTTCGTGTCTTTGCGTCTTAGTGGTCATCTTTACCCTAAAATTTCCGTCGCCCTCGGGAAACTCCCTAAAACCGAAAGCTGCAAACAATGCTTGCGCGCCTCGTCGAAGGCCTTCTGCACTTTCTCGTCGCTTCGGTGACCTACAAAATCGACGAAGAAATAATATTCCCACTGCCTCTTTTTGCTCGGCCGTGACTCTATGTTGGTCAGGTTAATCTCGTATTTCTTGAAGACCTCAAGAACGTCCACCAGAGCGCCTGCCTTGTGGGCCGTGCTGAATAGCGCCGATGTCTTGGCGTCTTCCGTCGGCTTTGCGTCCTCACGTCCCACTACAAAAAATCTCGTAACATTATTCGGCATATCCTCGATGTTCTCGCGGACGATTTTCAGCCCGTACAGTTCCGCCGCTATGGCTGAACCGATTGCCGCCGACCTCGGCTCTTTTGCCGCCTTCTGCGCCGCTTTGGCAGTCGATGGCTCCGATACGGCCTTGGCATCTTTGAATGTCGCCGCCAGCCAGTTGCGGCACTGTGTAAAGACCTCCGGCTTCGAGTAAATCTTCTCAATCTGGTCAAGGTTGCAGTTGGCAAGCAGGTTGTGGTGTATCGCCATTAAAATCTCGGAGCAGACCTTCACGTCGGAATCCACAAGCGCATCGAGCGTTTCTACAACCCCGCCGCCTAACGTGTTCTCGACAGGCACAACGCCTAAATCGCAATGCCCCTTGCTTACCTCGTCGAATATGGCCCGGATATCAACAAGCGGCTCGAAATCAGCGCTTTGACCGAATTTCAGCATCGCTGCCGTATGGCTGAAACTGCCTCCCGGCCCAAGATACCCTATGCGCAGCGGCCTCTCCAAAACAAATGACCCGCTCATCAACTCCCGCCAAATCGCCTGAATGCACTTATCGGGCAGAGGCCCCTTGTTTTCCTTTACGACCTTTTCAAGCACTTCTTTCTCGCGGTCGGGCGCATACACGGGCGTGCCTGTCTGGCTTTTGAGCTTGCCTATTTCAACCACAACGCCGGCACGCTCATTAAGCATCCTGACAAGCTGTCGGTCAATCTCATCTATTCGTTTTCTAAGGTCTTCTAAAGACGACATATCCACCGCCGCGCTTTTAGCGCAAACCTGCTTTAAGAACAAATTGTAAAACCAGTATATCTAACAGAATCCCGCCCTTGCGTCAACGAATTTAAGCCGCTATAAATGCTTTTAATGACTAAAGATATAACATACACGATTTTCAAAACAAAATGGGGCTATTTCGGCCTGGCCGTTAATGAAAAAGGCCTAATCCGCACAGTTTTGCCCTGCAAATCGCCAAAAATCGTTAAAAAGCACCTCATAACAGGCCCGCCTCGACTCGCCCGCTCGTCGGGCGATGCGGGCCTGAATCATCCGAAATTTGACAAAAATCTGCTAAAATCCCTTCAAAAACAAATAATTGCCTATTTTGAAGGCCGTCCTCTGTCCTCTGTCTTCTATCCTCTTAATCTTTCCGAATTTACACCATTCGTTCGTAAAACACTCGCCGCCTGCAAAAAAATCCCCTCCGGCAAAACCGTGTCTTATTCCCGGTTGGCCGGTATGCTCGGCAAACCCAAAGCAGGCAGAGCGGTAGGCAATGCGCTGGCCAGAAATCCCGTCCCCCTGCTCATCCCCTGCCACCGCGTCATACGCTCAGATGGCAAAATCGGCAATTTCTCCGCCCCAGGCGGCTCAGCCCTTAAAAGAAAATTAATCGCTCTCGAAAGCAATCGTAGTATTTACGGCTTGTTCGGCTCAGCAGGCGTATCGGGTTCAGCCGGCTTTGCGGCTTCAGCCGCATCATCGGGGCCTACCAACCTGAAATTGTCGAAATAAAAGTTGCCCGCGGTGGTAACGTCCCCGTAGTTGGTGACTATAATAAGCGTGGCGTGAGTCAGGGCAGGCGGCGTCTGGGCGGGAACATCAAAAGCAACCGTAAACGTCTGGTCGCTCTGGCCGTCCCAGGAAGGCGCCTCAACCGGGTCAAGCTGCTGCCAGCCCTCCTTGTCGCTCTGTATGACGACGTTTTCAATGACCTTCATCCAGCCCGTGCCTATGACCCATTCTTTGGCAACCAGCGTAATATCGACTTTTATCCGTGTTGCGATTCCGAGGTCAAATAATGCGTCGGCGTTGCCCGTCAAATC
>CAYLXJ010000125.1:0-6907 GCA_964387385.1 uncultured Pirellulales bacterium | reverse complement strand
TCAACGAAAACCAGATTGATACGAGTATATCCCTGAATAAGCGGGACGACGGCAGGCCCAAAATCACAATTGACGTTCCCTGGTACGGCGGCGGAATGTCGTTCGGCTCGGTCAGCAATGTTACACAGCTATCGAAGGCCAGGGCAGCAAAAGCATGGAACACGTTCACCTGCACGGGCGAGGGCGGATATATGGAGCGAATGAGACCCTACGACGACCACGTAATCACGCAGGTCGCCACGGGGCTTTTCGGCGTCCGCGAGGAGACGATTCAGCGCGTGCCGATAGTGGAATTCAAATATGCCCAGGGCGCAAAACCGGGACTGGGGGGACATCTGTTAGGCGATAAAAATACGCCGGCGGTGGCGAAGATGCGCGAGGCGGTCCTCGGCATATCTTTGTTTAGCCCGTTTCCATTCCACAGCGTTTATTCCATCGAAGACCATCAAAAGCATATCGACTGGATAAAGCACATAAACAGACGTGCCCTGATATCAACCAAGGTATCGACGCCGACGGACGTGGATATGGTGGCAGTCGGGAGTTTCTCCGCCGGGACTCATATCGTCCATATAGACGGCGGCTACGGCGGAACTGGAGCCGCACCAGATATAGCGAAAAAGAATATCGCAATGCCGATTGAGTATGCCATCGGCAAGGTGCACAAATTCCTTTCTGATGAGGGCGTCCGAGACAAAGTTACGCTTATCGCCAGCGGCGGGATACGCTCGGCCCACGATATTGCCAAGGCCATCGTCCTCGGAGCAGACGGCGTCGTAATAGGAACCGCAGAATTAGTTGCACTTGGTTGTGTTCGATGCAGCCGATGCGAAAGCGGCCGGGGCTGCCCGCGGGGCATTGCCACAACCGACGTTGACTTGTCAAAGAAAATGACCATCGAATGGGGCACACAGCGGCTCGTTAATCTTTACAACGCCTGGCGAAAGGTGCTTGTCGGCATTCTGCAGCGATTCGGTATGAAAAGTGTTACCGAATTACGCGGACGCACCGACCTTTTGATGCATCTTGACTATACCAACGATGTTGGAGCCAAAAAATGAGCAGCGAAATTATAAGACGCCTTGCGGCTTCGAGAAGACAATTGGCAGAAAAGCTGAGCTATTCCTCGCAAATGAGGAAAGAAGCAGAGGAAGGCGGATGCGGCGTAGTCGGTTTTTGCTGCAGCGAGCCGGTGCCGGGCAAACACATTTATGAACCGTCCCGCCAGATGCACAACCGGGGCAACGGCAAGGGAGGCGGTATTGCCGCCGTGGGACTTGTGCCGGAGCAGTTAGGCGTCAGCCGCGAGGTGCTCGATAGCTATTATATGCTTCATATTGCGTTTCTGGATGACAGGGTTCAGCCGGAGATAGAAAAGCAGTTTATCACGCCGAATTTTGATATTGCCGCAAAAAAACTGCTCGATAAAGTTGCCGACTGGAAATCCGTTGCGGGGCTGGAAGTAAAGCCGCCGGATGTCTGCCGCTATTTTGTCCGCACAAAACCGAAGGTGCTGGACGCGTTTATTGCGAAAAATAATCTGCAAAAGCTCGACCGAGGCGAGGCGGAAGACGAATTTGTTAATCAAAACAGCTTCAGCTTGAACCAGAAATTTTATGCCTCTCTCGGTGAAAAACGGGCGTTCGTCCTGTCCCACGGCAGAAATATTATGATTCTCAAGGTCGTGGGTTTTGCAGAAGCGATTGTGAAATATTACAAAATCGAAGACCTCAAGGCCCACATCTGGATTGCCCATCAGCGTTTCCCCACCAAAGGCCGCGTATGGCACCCCGGCGGAGCTCATCCTTTCGCGGCAATCGATATGGCGCTGGTGCACAACGGCGATTTTGCCAATTACCATTCCGTAACCGAGTACCTCAAGCAGCGCAATATTTATCCGCAATTCCTTACCGATACGGAGGTTTCCGCGCTGCTTTTTGATTTACTAAGCAGGACTTATCATTACCCGCTCGAATTCATCATCGAGGCGCTTGCACCGACTACGGAGCTGGATTTTGACCGGCTCAATGAGGATAAACAAAAGATTTACAGGTCGATTCAGGCGACACACATTCACGGCTCGCCCGACGGCCCGTGGTTTTTCATTATCGCCCGCAATGTCGCTCGCGAGAAAAAACTGCAGCTTATGGGCATAACCGACACGGCGATGCTCCGGCCGCAGGTGTTTGCGTTCTGCGACGGCGAGGTGCAGGTGGGCCTGATTTGTTCGGAAAAGCAGGCAATCGACGCCACGCTGCACAGCTTGTCCAAAGACGACAAAAGAATATGCCCCATAGCTGATAAATACTGGAACGCCCGGGGCGGCTCCCATACCGACGGGGGCGCTTTTATATTCAATCTTGAAAAGAATTCGTCAGGCAAAATGAGAATTTCATGCACGGACAAATTCGGCACAAGCGTGCCAATGCCTCAGGCCGCGGAAAGCTGCGATTTTTCACAGGAGCCGTCTCTGCCGGCCGAATCCGAAGATGACATACAAACAGTAATCAACGAGAGATTTGTTCCCGGCAACGCCTTTGTGATTTTTGAAATGGTTCGAGACCTGATACCGGAATGGTCGTTCGACGAGTTTCGTTTTGCCTGCCGGCAAATCGTCAATCAGGCCAAAGACGCTTCCAAAACAGGCATCGCCATCGAGGTCTTTTCTCTGCTCAACGACCGCAGGTACTCGACCGGCTCCAAAAAACGCAGCCATATTCTGAACATTATACGAAACGAATTAAATCTGCTGCTCTGGAATATTCCCAATATAGGCGTAAAAAATTCTTATGACGGGTCGTATCGCCTCATCGACTTCGAGACCCGATGCAATTTGAGGGGACCTCAGGGCAATGAGACAACACTGATAATTGATGCCGCACATTTTCCGCCTGAAGGATATGACTGTGACGCCGCCCTTCTGGTAAACGCATATATGAAGGGCTGGCGGCGTTTTATCAGCTTTAATTGTATCGGGCAGAGGTTTATCGGCTGCGGTTTAGGCCCCGAAACCGATGACGTTACAATCGATGTTTTCGGAAGCTCGGGCGATTACCTCGGTTCCGGCCTCGACGGCCTGACTGTCTCGGTCCACGGCAATGCGCAGGACCAGTTGGGCCAAATCATAAAAAAAGGAAATTTAGTAATTCACGGCGACATTGGACAAACGTTTTTATACGGCGCCAAAGGCGGTTCAGTTTTCGTGCTGGGTAACGCCGCCGGACGCCCCCTCATTAATTCGGTCGGCAAACCCCGCGTGGTGATAAACGGAACCTGCCTGGACTTTCTTGCCGAGTCGTTTATGGCGGGCGACCCGCATAGCGGCGGCGGTTTTGTCGTCCTCAACGGCGTTAAATTCGATGATGACGGTAAATTGGTACCTCTGACGCTTCCTTATCCCGGCAGCAACCTGTTCTCACTTGCTTCGGGCGGGGCGATTTTCGTCCGCGACCCGAACGGAACGCTCGTCGAGCAGCAGCTAAACGGCGGGCAATTTGCGAAATTAACTGACAAGGACTGGGACCTTATTTTGCCCTACCTTGAGGAAAACCAGCGCCTTTTCGGAATAACAATTGAGCAGCTTCTTACAGTGAACGGCGAGCGGCGCGACCCGGCGGATGTCTATCGAAAAGTAGTTCCCGGCAGCGTCCCTGTTCCATCAGAAGAAACCGACGACACAGACGAGGTTGTCGAAGAGCTGGCTGAAAAATAGCGGAAGGTTTTGAGAGTGATAACGATTAAAAAGACAAAAACGGGCGAAGGGCTGAAAGACGTCGTCGAGCAAATCAGCGGCGTGGACCTCAGCGTCTGCCTTCAGTGCAGGAAATGCTCCAGCGGCTGCCCCGTGGGCAGGATTGCGAAGTCCCGGCCTTCAGAAATTATGCGGCGCCTGCACTTAGACGCGGGCAACGACCTGCTGGAAAGCGACCTGCTCTGGCTGTGCGTTTCCTGCGAGACCTGCTCGGCCCGATGCCCGATGGGTATCGACGTAGCCGCCGTAATGGACTCGCTGCGAAAACTGGCTCTTGCCCGTGGGGCGTCGAAGCAGGAAGGTAACGTGCCGCTGTTTAATAAGGCGTTTTTGAAAACAGTCCAGATTTTCGGCAGGACATACGAAATGGCGATGATAGCCGCTTATAAATTAGGCACGGGCAAATTGATGAACGATACCGAAAAATTCCCGACAATGCTCAAAAAAGGCAAAATCTCGCTGCTCCCGTCGCTTGGCGGCGAAAAGAAGACCGTCAGACGTATTTTCAAAAAAGTGAAACAGAATAAGGGGGCCGGCCAATGAAATACGCCTACTACCCCGGCTGCTCTGCCGAATCGACTGCACGCGATATGCATCAGTCAACCCTTGCGGTTGCCGGTGCGCTTGGGATTGAAATGGTCGAGCCGAAGGGCTGGACCTGTTGCGGCGCTACCGCAGGTCATCAGACCGACCGCATACTGGCAGCGTCATTACCCGCCGCTAATCTGGTCAAGATTAAGGATATGGGGCTGGATTGCGTCGTGAATTGTGCGGCTTGTTTCAACAGAATGAAAGTCGCAAACCACGAAATATCGACCGATTCGCAAATCCGCAAAAGCGTAAGCGATGCGATTGGCAGGGATTACGACGGCTCGGTAAGGGTCCGGCATTTTATCGAGGTTCTGCTCGAAGATATCGGCATTGAAAAAATCAAAAAGGCGGTCAAACGCCCGTTAAACGGCCTCAAGATTGCCTGTTATTACGGGTGTCTGCTTGTTCGCCCGCCCAAGGTCGTGAATTTCGACGACCCTGAAAATCCAACCTCGCTCGATAAGCTGGTAAAAGCAATTGGAGGCGAAACACTCGACTGGCCTTACAAAATCGAATGCTGCGGCGGCGGCTTGTCGCTTTCGAGGACTGATGTCGTGGTCAATCTCACGGATTCAATTCTCAGTATGGCACAGGGCGCAGGAGCGGATTGCATAGCGGTAAGCTGTCCAATGTGCCAGGTAAATCTCGATTTGCGACAGCAGGACATAAAAAAACAGATGGGCAGGGACTACCGGATACCCATTTTATATATCACACAGCTCTTGGGGCTGGGTCTCGGTATCAGTTCTAAAAAACTCGGATTCAATAAACTAATGGTCCCGGCTTCAAGTGTTCAGGAAAAGGCGGAAGCAGGCAGCAATGATTAAAAACTATGACAAAAAAATTGGTGCGGTGCTTGTCTCAGGCGGCGGCATAGCCGGCGTCCAGGCGTCGCTCGATTTGGCAAACAGCGGCTTTAAGGTTTATTTAGTCGAGCGGGACGCCGCCATAGGCGGAATGATGGCCCATTTAGACAAGACCTTCCCAACAGGCGACTGCGCCACCTGTATCGTCTCGCCGAAGCTTGTCGAATGCGCACGCAATCTTAATATAGAAATACTTACTCTTTCGGAGCTGGTTGACCTCGAAGGCGAACCCGGTAATTTCAAGGCCACGGTCAAAAGGTATCCTCGGTATGTCGATGAGGACAAATGCACCGGCTGCAGCGAGTGCACGCAGGTCTGCCCCGTGGACGTTCCCGACGAATTCAACCGCTGCTTAGGCACACGCAAGGGTATCGCCAAACTTTATGCCCAGGCCACACCGAACATATTCGGCATTCTTAAAAACGGGCATGCGCCCTGCAGAATGAAATGCCCAGCGAAGGTAAATGTTCAGGGCTACGTGCAGCTTATAAAGAAAAAAGAATACGTCAAAGCGGTCAATCTGATTCGCCAGAGAAATCCGCTTTCAGCGATTTGCGGCCGGGTCTGTACGCACCCCTGCGAAACAGAATGCACACGGGGCAGAGCCGATGACCCCATCGCAATACGCCTGTTGAAACGGTTCGCCTCAGATAAAGAGATGGAATTGCTCGAAGCGGGCAAAATTACGCTTCCTGAGGAAAAAAAGCCATTACCAGATGCGAAAAAAGTCGCCATAATCGGTGCGGGTCCCGCGGGATTGACCGCAGCCGGCGACCTTGCCGATGCGGGCTGTGCGGTAACAGTATATGAGGCACTCGAAAAAGGAGGCGGTATGCTTCGCTACGGCATCCCTGAATATCGCCTGCCGAAAAAGGTGCTGGACCACGAAATAGAGCTTATACGCCGAAAAGGCGTTAAGTTTGTTTATAATACTCGCGTCGGCAAAGACATAACAATTCAGCAGATTCGTAAAGATAACGAGGCGATATTTATCACTGCGGGCGCTCAGCAAAGCCGAAAACTCGGCATTCCCGGCGAACAGACAAAGGGCATTCTTTACGGCGTCGAATTTCTCAGGGACGCCGCTTCCGCTAAAAAACCAGCGGTTAAAAACAAGGTAATTGTCATCGGCGGCGGCAACGTCGCTGTTGACGTGGCAAGAACTGCCCTGCGTCTCGGCGCAAAAGACGTCGAAATGGTCTGCCTCGAACAGAGAGACGAGATGCCCGCCTATAAAGAGGAAGTCGAAGCGACGCTGGCCGAAGGCATCAGAATTCGCAACGGCTGGGGACCGAAACAGATTCTGGGCAACGGCTCGATAAAGGGCATAGAGTTCAAACGCTGCACGAGAGTTTTCGATGATAATAAGCGATTCAATCCTGCATTTGACGAAAACGACGTTATCAAGGTTGATGCGGAGCAAATTATTATTGCCATCGGCCAGATGACTGATGAGCAATTCGTCAGCCACGCAGAGGCCGAGAGTCAACGCGGCTGTTTCAAAATAGACCCTGTAACCTGCCAGACATCGATAGAAGGCGTCTTTGCCGGCGGCGACAACGCTTCCGGCCCCTTGTCAGTTATTGAGGCGGTGGCGGCGGGCAAACGAGCGGCTGAATCCATCGGGCGGTATTTAGCGGATAAGGAAATGGTCACAAACCGTTTCGAGGATACACTGCGGCCGCTTTCGGAGGATTTG
>CAYLXJ010000124.1:0-6955 GCA_964387385.1 uncultured Pirellulales bacterium | reverse complement strand
CAGCAGTTGCGCGAAGATGGGGCTCCGGCGCAGGCCACGCGAGTCGAGGTATTCATTGACCTTATTGACGTCGCCGCCGAAGAAGCGTGAGTTGGCGATGATTGTGTCCTGTGTGAGTGTTTTTACTCGCGTCCTGCTGGCAAGCGACGAGCCGGGCTCGTTGAAAGCGATGTGGCCGTCGGGGCCGATACCGCCGACAAAAAGCTCGACGCCGCCCAGTTTTTTCATTTTCTTCTCATATCGTTCACATTCGGCGGCGAGGTCTTTGGCGTTGCCGTCGAGGATATTGACGTTTTGTTTCGGGATATCCATATGGCTGAAAAAATTGTTCCACATAAATGAGTGATAGCTTTCCGGGTGGTCTTCAGGTATTGCGACGTATTCATCCATATTAAAGGTTATTACATTTTTGAAAGACACCTTCTTTACCGCGTTGAGCTTGATAAGCTCCTTATACATACCCAGCGGCGATGAGCCGGTGGGCAGTCCGAGAATGAAGGGTTTCGACTCGGTTGGTTTGAATTCATTGATTCTTTTGGCGACGTAATTAGCGGCCCATTTCGAGACAAGGTCGTAGCCGGGCTGAATTATGACTCTCATAATTTTCTCCTGAATGGCATTGGGTTTTGGGTATTGGGTTGGCACTAACATAATGCTTCTTTTTCAACTGACGTTTTCCATTTAAACGGTTACATAACATAATTTTCTCCGTACGACCTCAATAATTTTACAAAAATCACTTTGAACTATCAAGGATATCGTGGAACAGAGATTTAGATACGAGAAGGACTGTTTAAGTAAAAAAGAGAGAACATCTTGTATCGGTAATGGAAATTCCGGAGAGAACCCGAACCGACCCAACGGGAAAAAGTACCGGACACCTTTAATTCCGCCAAAGAAAGAATAGAGTCGTTTGCTTAGCCACAGACCCTACAGATTAGCACCTTTTCCTCGCCATCTGCTTACCCGTACGACCAACATTCCAATGACTAGAACGACAATCGAAATAACTGCACAAGGAATAAAAGCATAGAGCCGCAATTTCGGCATTGCAAGGTATAACCCCCAAAAGACCATGTAGGATGGAGCCGCCGAAATGAAAGAGACTCTCGCTGAGGGCTGCTTGGAGCACAAAACGTATAAAATGCTTGGAGAGAAAATAACTATACTAGAGAACGCTCCCATCATAAGCTCAACAATATCCGGTGCCGAGGCAATAAGCATGCAGGCGAGGATACCAACAAGAACAGAAATCTTTCTGATCGATCTGATATCCTTCATCTTTACGGCATATGATGGGCGTATCATGGTTATTAGTTTCCATGATGATATTGTGCTGACGTTCAGCAGTGTATCGGCTGTAGACATTACCGCAGCATACAACCCAAGGATCATTAAAAGAAATACAGGAGCAGGCATAATATCCTTTATGCTCCACAATACCGCTGTGTCTCGAATGCTGTCACCGGGACCATTTGCTCTGGCATAGATTCCGAGAAATACGAACAAGCCATAAGACGCACATATAAAAGGAATGCTGATTAGCAAAGAAGCCCGGAACACCTTGGTTGATTTGGAAGCAATCAATCTCTGCCATATATCAAACCGGGCCAAGTACGTTGGGCTGAAAAACAAAATCACGGCAATGGGGAAAACAACACCATATCCGAGCCCGTTGAAAGTGTCCGGTGGAAGCTGGGAAGTATTCATGCTTGGCGGGTGAAGGAACAAGGTGATTATGCCACCCATTACAGCAATGAGAATCACACAGGTCTGGAACATGTCAGTGAAAATGTCCTTGGGCAGACCTCCCCATGCGGCATAAACAAAAGTCAGTATCGCCATCATTACCATACTCAGCACAATAACGCTTGCCGTAGATTCAGGTAAAAAGAATTTCAGAAAAGTGCTCAATACCAGAAACTGCCCAGCCAAACTGAAAAAGTATACGCAGAGGGTCATTACGCACAGCAAGAAGATGTACTTGTCGGAGGAAACCCCCGCGCCGAGGCGCATACGCAAGACTTCATACATATCGTTGACATCATGACGTTGGACAATAGACCGAATGCTCGCAGCAAGCCAAGCGAGCAGCGCAAAGCCAATCATGTAGCTGAGGAGTATAGAAAGCGGTGCAATTCCTGCATCATATCCCATTGAGCTTACTGCGAAGAATACGCCGCCGCCGATAACATTACCTACCATACTTGCCGTGATGCCGAGTATCCCGACGCGTGAACGAAATGAGGTGTAAGACTCGAAATCAGCCAAATGGCGTTTAACGAGAAATCCTATTGCGATACTAATTAGCACAATGCCAACCGTTGCCAATATGAGGACAAGCGTCATACTTTATTACTCCCTGTTTGTTGAGAATTGCCGTAGCCTAAGAAGAGAATCTCCTTCCGTTTTTCCTTTAGCCACACTGCAAGAAGAACCGAACTAACAAAACATATGTATATGATGAAACATTCCAAGCCAGATAAAAATTCAATTGCTTTAGCAGAAGGATTCCAATCTATTCTCTCTCTTATTAACTTGAAAGAAGGTGGGTACTTGAAAATCAGAAGAGCAATAAACATTACTGACCATATGATTACAATAGTCTTTCGATAGGCACTATATGCACCATATTCTTGTGTTTGAGTCAGTTTTACATATACCACATTTTTATTGGTACTATTTTGCTTTTCTATTAACCAGTCTCTGGAAAGAGATGTAACAACGACATATGCAAGCCAAAAAGCTAGTACGTTCGTCAATCTCTCAATAGTTGAAAAGGAAAGAAATAGAACAGTCACAAGGGAAAGCCAGAAAATTGCAAGAAGCCACAGAATCTTGTCGTATGCCGTATTTTGTTCCTTATTTTTTGCCGCATAATGACAATCATCCCAGTCGAATAGCACATAAAGGATCAATAGTGATGTAATCAAAATCCTCGCGGCGAAGATTAACCAGTTATCAGGCCAAGAACCGTTAGATATCTGGTGAACGAGGAAAGCCAGAATAAGGGACAAGCCGATTGGATAAAGTCTGTTGATGAATTCTTTTACATCAATATTGTGAAGACTCTCCTTGTGAAGAATGGGACTTAACAATTTCTTGATGAAAACTACCATCATTTCTATCATTGCGTTCACTCCTACGGTATCATAAAGGCATAAAAAAATTACTCTCTCCAAATACGGCACCATTGCTAATATTCAATCCGCACCGAAGAATCAGTCGGTTGTGTATGATCTTGATCCGTTCCAGGGTAAGCGTGGCTTGTGAGGTGCTTTCCTTAGAGATCATTCTGCGGAAAACCCAATTCTGGCTTGTCAAAAGGCACCTGCCGCTGGGAATGTTCTTAAGCAATGTTGCGTAGTCCCGCAACCTTAATTTCTCAATCGATGGATCAAGACAGAGGCACGCCGTAAGAACGTATGCCATTTGTGAGAGAACCAACGTGAATTGTGTGGCGGTCAGATACGGCATATCGATGATGCCGTAATCCAGCGCACGTGGTATCACTGATGCCTGCAGGGTGCCTTCTTTGTAGTGAAACTCACGGACAAATATGCAATCAGGGCGATACCATTGTAAAACTTCAGTTGCAAGTTCATGGACACCTGAGGTGACATCGTAACCCTCCTTAAAACTCATTTCTAGTAGATCACATTTCATTTCTGTCTATCTCCATTCGATACTATTTTTTTGTAAAGCCTCATTTTTCTGGAGTGTCAACTCAACTGTTCGACTAATTTTGGCTATTTTACTTAGCCCAACTCTGGGGAACCCGGGTTAATGTATTTTCTGCATACGGCGAATAATTTCATCGCCGAGCTGCGTTTTGTCCTCGATATGTTTTTTAATGTCCTTTACGACGGCGTTGTCCTCGAACGTCCCGCGGACAGCAGCGAAGTCGGCTGCCCTGTCGGCCAGAGACCCATCGATGCCGTAGCCGATTTGAGCAGAGGCGATGAACTCCTTATTAGTATCGGCCTGCAATGTATTATCAAGCTCGATGACGGCCGACTTCCACTTGTTAATCATCTCGATAATATCGTCGGGGCCGATTGCATCGATGGTTTTGCCTAAGCGCTGCTGCAGGACGTTTGCCGCCCAGGCCCATTCGTATTCCGGGTAATTCTCGTGCGCCGAGACAAACGCCTCGGCTATTCTGTCGAGATTTGACATCGCGCCGGATTCGATATCGTCAAGGATTTTTGCAACAACCGGCTCAGGGGCAAACATCCCGGCGAGGTCAATCCACTTTCCAGGACCTATTTCGGTCTGTGGCCTCAGCGCCGCGCGTAGCTGGCCGATATCGGAAGGATTTTTGTCCTGAAGCCGTTTGATGAGGCAGTTGCCTAAGAATTTGTCCGTGCCGATTTGGTAGAATTTAATGCCCTTTTCGAGCGAGTCGCTTTTGATTTTGACGCTGTGGTAGGTGAAATAATCACAGGTTTGTCCGCTCGTTGCCTTGAGCTTGGTGAGGATTTCGAGGCCGTTGAGCATTTTCTGGATTGTATAGGGGCTCAGCAGCTTGAAATTGAGCAGGTCGAGCTTTTGGGGGTCCTTGCGTTTGTCTCTCTTGGGCCATTTTTTGGCGTCCCGGACAGTCCCGACGCTCCGCAGGTTTACCCCGGGTGCGAGAATGCTCTCGTCCTCGCGCTCGATGAGGTAGGAAAAAGGCAGGTCCGAGGTGTCGGAGTTGCGATAGTGTCTGCCCATAACGACAGTGAAGGCCCCGACTTTGGCCGGCCAGAGCATATAGGAATCGGAGGCGGTTTTGGAGCCGCGTTCAACAACGCCCTGATGGACGGGGCCGAGCTTGTACATATGGTTGCTCTGGTTGGTTCCTGAGCCGGCGTTAAGAAAGCTGAAAAGACCTGCGATAAGCAGGGTTGATTTATGATGTGTAACGGTATAGGGGCCGGCGAAAATCGAGCATGCCTCGCCGTGGAAGCCCCCGCAGTTGGCGAAAAAGACGGAATTTTCGGCTGAATACTGCTTTGCAAGCTCGACCCCCTGACCGACGAAGCAGTTAGAGAGGATAGCACCGTCTGTAACCTTTGAGCCGGAGCAGATAATGAAATTATGGGCAAAAACGCCCGGTCCGATATATATTGGGTCTTCGGGGCAACTGTTTATTGAGCCGTTTTCAAGCCGGCTTGCGGCCTCAATGGTCGCTGCGGGGCCTACCTTGACGTTCTTGATGATTCTGGAGTTGATGATTCTGGCGCCCGCGGCGACGAGGCCCATCGAGGATTTAACGGAATCGGCGTATCGGCCAATCATACCGCGTAATTTCTCGATGACCCCCGTGCGATGCCTGTAAAGGGCGATTATATACGCCAGTTGAGCCGACAAGCGGTCATAGATGGGTATTTCTCTGCCGCCCGCCTCGTTGATGACGACAACGTCAGTGCCGTTTCCGAAAGCGGTCTGGCCCTCGACAATCAACTGGTCGATGTTTTCGATGACGACGTCGTCCTCAATAGTATAGTTGGCGATGCAGCTTTTGACCTGGTTGATATAGACGTTGTCGCCGATGCGGCAGTTGTGAATTGTGGCGTTTGAGATTCCTGTCGGGCGAACCAGCCCTCCGCAGAACTGGATGTCTTTGCGGAAAAGCCCCAGCCGGACGTCGCCTGAAAAGTGGGTTGTTTTGACGCGTTCGGGGTCAAAACCGTCGGCCGCCTGAACTTTTGACCAGTCGCCGCAGGTACAGCCCTGAGCGGCAAGCTTATTAACCTGGTCGGCTGTTAAAGGTCGCCATTTTGACGCCATAGTCGATGCTCCTGTTCTATTGGACCTATAACCAGAGGCCCGATTCGGTTCCAGTTAACTGTATCCTCTGCCGCGATGACGCGGACATTTCGATGAATGTCTAACAAGCAGCGGACGGCCGGTCAAGAGATTTTTTATCCGACCGGAAAGCAGAAATTTGAGGGAAGCGATTTTATTTCAATAATTTAATAAATTTGCGCTAAAAATTTATTATGAAGGACGGGTGTTGCCGATGAATCTTGTTGTTGCAGGTCGCAGTTTAATTGATTACGTGTTCTTATTTTTTTATCGCAGGGAAGCAGATATGTCATACCAGCCGAGGGTAGCGAGAGTCCTGGTTGTCCTATTGGTCTCGATGACAACGGGCGCGATTGTTCTGATGGCGCTTGGTAACCATCCCCCTTCAGCAGGGCCTTTCTGCCTTTCGACTTATTATCGGCTCGACCCCATCCGCCAGGCGATTGACTCGCGCGCGGCACAATCGCCGCAGAGGTGGGATTCAATCGAGGTCTTCTACAGCGGCACAAAGGCGGGTAATATCGACCAGCTCGCCTCGCTATCGGGTCTTGCCAGCTCGGACGACCTTAATTGCCATTTCGTCGTATGCAACGGCTTAGGCGGCCCCGACGGCCAGATACAAACTTGCGAGAAATGGCAGCAGCAGTGGTCGGTCATTCCCGACCATACCTGGTACGGCAGCAGCAAGACAATCAGGATATGCCTTGTGGCAGACGGCAAAAGCATCCGCCCGACTAATTCACAGATTAAAAGGGCCGAGGCCCTTATCGAGGCCCTGTCGCTCAAGTTCAGCGTTACCCCCACAAAAATCTTCTACCCGGCAAACTGGCGGTAAACCTTCCGGCATCCAAGTCAAAACCCGCGGTGAAACCGCGGGCTAAATGTTATGGCGATTGACGTATTCTATGCGATTGTTGAGAGAATCGGCGTCAAAACAAAATCTTACGTCATAACCCTTCGTCCATAATTTGCCTGTTCGCCCCGTTAACTTTAAGGCCTGTCTTGCAGCGGTCTTATAAATTGCGGCCATTACAGCCGCGTCCTTAACTGTACAATCCCCGACCAGATGAATGTGTGTCGGACTTACAAATAAAGCATGTATTTTCTGACCTTGTATTTGTGATTCTTTCAATATCGCGTCAGTTGCCAAACGTTGTTCCTG
>CAYLXJ010000123.1:0-6989 GCA_964387385.1 uncultured Pirellulales bacterium | reverse complement strand
CTCTGCCGGTTGAGCTACGTCGGCGCAAGGTCATTATACCATAATCAAACCGCACAAAAGGCGGCCTTTTTACCATATATGATTATCGTTTGCACACACAAAATCCCAAAGTTTGCGGATTTTCCGCTAAAAGGGGTTTTCGCATTTGAAAGACCGGCTTATGGCTGGTAGAATTTCCGGCTCTATGGGCAAAAACACTGACAAATACAAACTAAGTAACGGAATGATTCTGCTGGGCGAGCGGATGGAGGCAGTCGAGTCGGCGGCGTTTGACTTTTTACTGCCTGCGGGAGCGGCCTGTCTGCCTGAGGGCTGCTGCGGGGCGGCCAACGTAATCGCGGACTGGATATTCAGGGGGGCGGGCCAAAGAGACAACAGGCAGTTGGGTGATGCTTTGGACGGGCTGGGATTACATCGCTCAGCGGGGGTCAATACCTCGCATATTGCAATCGGGGCGGCCCTGGAATCGAGCAACCTGCCTGCGGCACTTGAACTGTATGGCGATATTATTTTGAGACCGAAACTTGAAGACAAGGAGTTTACACCGGTAAGGCAGTTGGCAATAGATACGGTGAAGGGATTGGATGACGACCCGCGGCACAAGGTTATGCTGAAGGTCAAGGAGCAGTTTTATCCTCAGCCATTAGGCAGAAGTACGGCTGGGGAAATTGACCAATTAGAAAAATTGACGCCCGAAAAAACGAGAGAGATTATCGCGGAAAATATCATCTCCTCACGTTCGATTTTTTCAATGGCGGGAAAATACGATTTCGAGGCAGTCGTAAACCAGATGGAAATCATTTTCGGGGCGTGCAAAAAAACGGGGGCCAAAAAGATTACGACGGGCAGCAAGCCCGAACGATATAAACACATACCTACCGAAGGGGCACAGGTGCATATCGGCCTTATGACGCCTACGGTGAAACCGAGCGACAAGGATTATTACAACGCTCGCCTGGCGGTATCGGTTTTGTCGGGCGGGATGAGCTCGAGATTATTCACCGAGGTCAGGGAAAAACGGGGGCTTTGCTACGCGGTTGGCGCACAATATCACGCCCTGAAAGAAATGGCAGGGATAGCGTGTTACGCCGGGACAACGCCCGATAAAGAGAAAGAGACATTCGACGTGATAATCAGCGAATTCAATCGTCTTGCGGAGGGAATTAGCGAGGAAGAACTGCATCGTGCCAAGGCGGGCTTGAAATCATCGCTGATTATGCAAAGCGAGTCGTCGAGCAGCAGGGCCGGGGCGATTGCGACGGACTACTATATGTTAGGCAGAGTCAGGTCATTAGATGAAATCAAACGAGAAATCGACAACACAAACGTCGATTCGGTCGTGGATTTTCTGCGAAGAAATCCATTCAGGGAATTTACAATTGTAACAATAGGGCCGAGGAAAATAAAAGCGTGAAGCGTACCTCGTGAAGCGTGAAGCGATGGGAAAAATATGGAATTTAAGATTCATAAACTAACGAACGGCTTAACAGTAATCGGCGAGGCGAACAAAAGCGCCAAGTCGTCAGCGGTTGGTTTCTTTGTGAAGACGGGCGCACGCGATGAGGACTTGAAAATCAATGGTGTATCGCACTTTCTTGAGCATATGGTTTTTAAGGGGACACAATGCCTGAGTCCCTTCGAGGTCAACGAGGCGTTCGACAGGACAGGAGCGCAGTATAACGCGTTTACAAGCGAGGAGAACACGGTTTTTTACGCGGCGGTTTTGCCGGAGTATCTTGCGGAGATTACGAAACTGTGGATAGAAATGATGAGGCCCGCCCTGCGGACAGAGGACTTCAACATCGAAAAGAATGTCATAAAGGAAGAAATCGCGATGTATAAGGACCAGCCGAATTATGACGTGATTGACAGGTGTCGGGCGCTTTATTTCGCCGGACACCCCTGCGGGCACAGCGTATTGGGCAACGAGGAAACCATCGACGCAATGTCGGCTGAGCAGATGCGTGAGTATTTTTGGTCAAGATATGCGCCGAACAATATGGTCGCGGCGTTCGCGGGTAATTTTAACTGGGACGAAATTAAAGACATTGTTGAAGCGGGCTGCGGGGGTTGGGAAAGCCGGGAGGTCAAAAGAGAACTCAGCTACACGCGGGGCAAGCCCGAAAAGTCATCACTTGAAAAGACACACCTTGTCCGCGAGCATATCTGCCTTATGAGTCCGGCGATAAGCGCACAGGACGCGAGGCGGTTCGCGGCGTCGCTTTTGAGCGTGATAGTCGGCGATGAGACGGGTTCGAGATTTTTCTGGGAACTCGTAGATAAGGCAATTGCTGAAACGGCCGCTTTGGAGTTTATGCCGATGGACGGCGTCGGGGCTTATTGCAGCTACATAAGATGCAGCAGCGAAAACGCAGCAAAAGTAATGGACACGGTCAATAAAATTTTCGCCGAGATAACGAAAGCCGGCGTAACTGAGGACGAGCTGACCAAGGCCAAAAACAAGGTCTTAAGCGCGTTAGTTATAAAAAACGAACTGCCTATGGGTCGATTAGTCGATTTGGGCTTCAACTGGACATATCTCGGCCAATATCGCAAAATCGAGGAAGACGTGAAAGCCGTCAAGGCGGTTACGGTCGAAGATATTAACGCCCTTCTCAAAGAATACCCCTTAAGCCAGTTTGCGCAGTTCTCCTTAACCCCTGCCAAATAGTTTGATGGGCTAAAGCCCATCCTGCAAATTTCACTTTCGGTATTACGAGGGTATTTTTCAAAAAAATCGTGAGTAATAGCGAGGGTCTGCGCATAATATTTTATGAAAACCAGTGCTGGTTAAGGAAAAATGAATAAGGTGGAACAGGGGCCGAAAAAACACGCGTGTTCGGGGTTCGTCGAAGGCGACAGCGAGGTATGGCGGGCACTTTTGGAGCGGATTATTCCGCAGCTTTACGGGATGTTCCTTAAGAGCTGGCCTAACCCGTCGCTGGCCGAGGAGCTTGTTCAGAAGACCGTTTTCGACGCTGTCCGCGGGCGAAACACCTTCGACGAAAATAAAGGCAGCGTTGAGGAATGGTTCTTCGGCATCGCCCGCAACAATATCCGGCTTGAAATAAGAAAGAGGGCAAGCAGGCCGAGTTTTAATGGCGACCTCAGCACTTACCTTGAGATGATGGATACCGAGCCGTTGCCGGATGAGCTTTTGGAAAATAAAGAGACCGCCGAAATAGTGCGCACCGCCCTATCGGGCCTTGAGGACAGGCAGCAATTAGTTTTAAGGGCGAAATATATCGGCGGTTTATCGGCGGCTGAGATTGCCGGACGTCTGGAAGTTACTGAAAAGGCCGTGCACGATTTGCTTTACAGAGCAAGAAATTCTCTTCGCGACCGACTCAAACAGTTGTCGCTTAAAAATAAACAGGAGTAGCAAGTATGAAGAACGAAGAAAACAATCTGGAAAAAAATATCTCGCGGCTGGTAAAGCTGGCCGGCGATTCAAATCAGCCCAATAAGACGTTTACCGACTCCCTGATAAACGGCGCACTCAACGAATTGACACAAAAGGCCGGCACGGCTGCGCGAGAACGAAAGAGCACGATTATGACCGCTAAAAAGATATTCGCATACGCAGCATCGATTCTTGTCGTCTGCGGCGTTATGGCTACGGTATTGATGATGTCAAAGACACAACAAGCGAGGCAGATAGCCCGCGATATGCCGAAACCGGCAATAGAGGAACAATATGAGGTTAAAAGTAAATCAGAACAAGAGCCGGCCAAGATTGAATACACCCAGGCAGACAAACCGACGGGCGAAATAGTTGGTTTACAATCGGCGCCTTCTTCGGCAATACGAAAACCGACTGAAGCTTATACTGATAATACGCTTGTTGTGGCCAAGAGCAAGGAAGAGGCGTCGATAACATCAAGCGGACAATCAGTTAACCAACGTTTTGGAATGATAGACGGCAGGAACGCAGAAACCAAAGGTGTCGTCAGTGACGCGTCGCGTTTTATAGAACCCGCCGACCGGTTTGAAACTACAGGGTTATCAAAAGTTGGTTCCAGCAACGGATATGGGGTTCATACATCCGGTGAGCGGATGAGGTGTTTTCTTCCTTCTCAGCCGCCGGCTTGTAGAATGCCTGCACCGGTTTGCCGGCCGCCGATGGCGCACGGTGGGACGACGCCGCCTAACGGCGAGGACGTTGAAGCAATGTTTTTCAAGAATTACGGCGTTAATCCCTTTATCGATACTGAGGACGACCATTTATCGACTTTCGCAACTGACGTGGATACGGGCAGTTACACGGTTGTGAGAGGATATTTGCACGATGGCCATCTGCCGACAAATGATGCGGTACGGGTCGAGGAGTTTGTAAATTACTTCAAATATGACTATCCCGCACCGAAGAAGGATGATTTCGCGGTATATGCGGAGGCGTCGCCGTGGCAATTCGGCACAGAGCGTAAGAACAGTTATCTGCTTCGCCTGGCCCTTAAAGCCAGACAAGTAAGCGCCGAGAACCGAAAGCCGGCAATTCTGACATTCGTAATTGATGTTTCCGGCTCGATGGCGCGCGAGGACCGGCTGGGACTGGTCAAAAAATCGCTGCGCATATTAACCGAAAATTTACGTCCCGACGACAAAATCGGTATAGCCATATACGGAAGCAGAGGCAGCAAACTGATGAGCCACAAAGGGCTTGACGAAAAGGATGAAATCCTGACGACGATTGAGACGCTTTATCCGAGCGGCTCGACATACGCCGAAGAGGGTATCAGAATCGGTTACGAGATGGCTGAAAAGGCGTTCAAAAAGGGATGCATCAATCGAGTGATACTCTGCTCGGACGGCGTTGCCAACGTCGGACAAACGGGTGCAGATGACATCCTTAAGGTCATCAAAGAAAATGCTGACAAGGGTATTACGCTGTCGGCTATCGGCTTCGGGATGGGTAATTACAATGACGTCCTGATGGAACAGCTTGGCGATAAGGGCAACGGCCATTACGCTTATATAGACACAATCGAGGAAGCAAAACGCCTGTTTGAGGATAACCTCCCCGGAACGCTTGAAGTGATAGCAAGAGACGTTAAGGTGCAGGTCGATTTCAATCCTGAGGTTGTGCGGAGTTACCGTCTGATTGGCTATGAGAACAGGGACGTGCCGGATGATAAATTCCGGGACGACAAATACGACGGCGGCGAGCTCGGAGCAGGCCATTCGGCGACGGCGCTTTACGAATTGAAGTTATGGCCCGGCAAGAAAGGCAACATCGCAACAACATACGTGCGATACAAAGACGCTGACAGCGACGCCGTTACTGAGTTCAAAAGCCAAATCGGCACAGGCAACTTGAATCGCAACTTTGATAGTTCCAGCAAACAATTCCGGCTCGCGGCAACCGTGGCTGAATTCGCGGAAATTCTTCGCAAAAGCTACTGGGCCAAAGGCGCAACGCTTGAGCAGGTGCTGAATCAGGCACGGCAATTACAGGAAGATTTCAAGGGCGATGCCGACGTTATAGAGCTTTCAGACCTGATATCGAAAGCCAATCGGCTTATGCCGAAGCCGGAACCACAGCCGGAGCCGGTCGAAATCACGACAGAAACAGAATAATCGAGCCGGTAAAAAACGATTAATTTGAATGCCATCAAGGGCTTGTCAGGAGGCAAGCCCTTTCCTTTTTGTTATTTCTTGAAAAATGCTATTTAAACGTTAAAATAAATATGATGGCCGGTAATGAGAGACAATTCGATTCCGATAAACCACGTCAGAGGCCTGATATTCTGCGGGCCAAAGACATTATTCCGGGAAATAAGGAAACCGGACCAACAGAAAATCAAGAGTTCGATATACCGCGATTCGATTTGGCCAAGAACATAATGTCGGAGCACCGCCGGCTGACTGCTTATCATCGCAAGGGCCCTGGAATTACAAGGGCAGCACCTGCCGATTCTCATCAGCCGTTAGGAAAACCGCAACTGGCCGATGAAAGTCGTTGGACGAGTTCGGACTGGGACCCGCTAATTGCAGACATTGTATCGAGAGATATTGAAAGGTTTTGTGCAGGCGTGCAATAAATACGCTAATTGTTGTATTTGGAAAAAAATATAAGAGGGAGAAAAAATGAAACACACTTACACGTATTGCAGGGAATGCAAGTGGTGGTGCCCGCTGTCAGAGCAAGGGGTAGAGTCCAAGAAGGGTGAATGCCGAAGATACCCGCCATCGGTGTTTTTTGCTGGCAGAATCTACTACACTTTCGGCGAGGTATCGAACCACGGCTTTCCTATGACTTACGAGGACTGGTGGTGCGGGGAAGGGCATTTTTAATTTATTATTTATGACTGTTTACCTATCGCTTTTGTAAATCATAAATAAAAAATTAAAAATCATAACTTAAAAGGGGTTGCAAAGGAGGGGCGAAGCGCGCATAATTAAGGGTTTGAAAATTAGATGGCTCGGCTTCGCCGGGGCAAGCTATTTTGAAAGGTTATAGATGGGTTCAGTGATACAATCGCTGATAAAACTGCAAAGCGTAGAGAACCGCCTGCGAGCGGCCAAAGCAAAACTTGCCCGCTGCCGCAGAAACGTCATCATTCAGGAAAACCAGATTCGAACACTTCAAAACGCACTGGAGGCCAAAAAAGAGGAAATCCAGCTTACCACGATACAATCAGACCGGCTGGAGCTTGAGCTCAAGAGCAGGGACGAGGAAATCGCCAAATTGCGGGCGTCGCTGAATTCAGCCAGAACGAACAAGGAATATGCTGCGGTCCTGACGCAGCTGAACACAACTCGGGCTGACAACGCCAAGATTGAGACGCAGATTCTCGAACTTATGAAAGATATCGAGCAGGACCAGACCGAAAGCCAGAAACTTCAGCAGCAGATAGATGAGCAGTCCCGGCAAGTTGAGGACGGCGACAAACAGCGCTACGAGCAGACGCCCTAACGAGTCACGCGAGCGAGCCTTCATGTCGCGGTAAGCCCAGACCATCAATGCCAGCCAGAAGGCAATAAACAGA
>CAYLXJ010000122.1:0-7001 GCA_964387385.1 uncultured Pirellulales bacterium | reverse complement strand
TTTATTAAAACACAGCCGGGTGCACAACTGTTTGTTGCACACCCGACCTGTACGATTTCCTTTTGTCAGGACTCCTCGTTATTTACCACGACCTTTAACAAGGTCCTCAACCACGTGCGGGTCTGCAAGTGTTGTTATATCGCCTAAGTTCGTAACGTCGCCTTCGGCTATTTTTCGCAGGATTCTTCGCATAATCTTGCCTGACCGCGTCTTGGGAAGCCCGTGCGCAAACTGTATCGCCTCAGGGACCGCAATAGGTCCGATTTCCTTGCGAACGTGCAGCATAAGCTCTTTTTTAAGCTCATCGCTTTCAGGAATACCCTCTTTTAGTGTAACAAACGCATACAGACCCTGCCCCTTGATTTCGTGCGGAACTGGCGTAACAGCCGCTTCAGCCACCTTCTCGTGGCTGACTAATGCGCTTTCAACCTCTGCTGTGCCGATGCGGTGCCCGGATACGTTTACCACGTCGTCGATTCTGCCCATAAGCCAGTAATCGCCATCTTGGTCTTTCCGGCAGCCGTCGCCCGTGAAATACAGATTCGGGAACATCATAAAATATGTGTCTATAAACCTGTCATGTGCTCCCCACATCGTCCTCATAAAACCCGGCCACGGCTTGCGTATGCACAGTTTGCCTCCTTCATTTGGCCCGCATTCGGTGCCGTCATCACGCAGAATCACGGGATCTACCCCGAAAAACGGCCTGCACGCGCTTCCCGGCTTTATCGTATGTGCCCCAGGCAGCGGTGTTATCAGTATCCCACCCGTCTCCGTCTGCCACCATGTATCTACGATAGGGCATTTACTATGTCCAATTTTCTCATAATACCAGATCCAGGCCTCGGGGTTGATGGGTTCGCCGACGGTTCCGAGGATGCGGAGGGAGTCGAGTTTGTATTTGGCGGGCCATTCCTCGCCGAGTCGCATAAGGGACCTGATGGCGGTTGGGGCGGTGTAGAAGATGGTAACGCCGAATTTGTCGCAGACCTGCCAGAATCGTCCGGCGTCGGGGTAGGTCGGGACGCCTTCGAACATGAGGGAAGTAGCCCCGTTTGCCAGCGGGCCGTAAACGATATAGCTGTGGCCCGTAACCCAGCCGATGTCGGCAGTGCACCAGTAAACGTCTTTTTCGTGGACGTCGAAAATGACCTTGTGGCTGAATGCCACGTGGAGCAGATAGCCGGCGGTGGTGTGGACGACGCCCTTTGGCTTGCCAGTTGAGCCGGATGTGTAAAGGATGAACAGGGGGTCTTCGGCGTTCATTTTTTCGGGTTCGCAGTTATCGGAGACCTTTGCCATTTCGTCGTTATACCAGGTGTCGCGGCCTTCCTTCATTTTGCAGGGTTCTTCGCCGACCTTGACAACAATTACCTTTTCGATGCTGGGGGTGTTGGCGAGGGCGTTATCGGCGATGTCTTTGAGGTGGATGTGCTTTCCTGCGCGGTATGAGATGTTGCTGGTTACGAGCAGTTTGCAGGTGGAGTCATTTATACGGTCCTTGAGGGAGTCGGCGCTGAATCCGCCGAAAACGATTGAGTGAATTGCGCCGATTCGTGTGCAGGCGAGCATAACGATGGCTAACTCCGGGACCATGGGCAGGTATATGGCGACGCGGTCGCCTTTTTTGACGCCTTTGGATTTGAGGACGTTGGCGAATTTGCAGACCTCTTTGTGAAGCTGCTCATAGGTGAATTTTTTGACGGCGTCTTCGGCCTCACCCTGCCATAAAATCGCAACTTTCTTTGCGGCAGGGGTGTTGAGATGCCTGTCGAGGCAGTTGTATGAGACGTTAAGCTGGCCGTCGGCAAACCAGGTGTGCTCGATTTTTCTGGCTTTTGAGTCCCAGGTGTATTCGAGGCCTTTGGTCGGCTGTTTGAACCAGGTCAATGTTTTGGCCTGTTCGAGCCAGAATTTGTCGGGGTTGTTAACGGACTGGTCCCACATTTTCTGGTATTGTTCCATACTTTTGACGTGAGCGACGGAAGCGACCGATTTGGGCGGGGCAAAACGACGCTCTTCAATCATCAGTGAAGTCATTGATTTTTTCTCATTACCCATAAAACGTCTCCTAAGGGACTAAAAGTTCAAATATCCATTCATCAGCCGCAACTTAGCGGAAAAACACAGTATTTTGCACTATTTTGTTCCGATGTCAACGCCAAAGTTGTTAACTAATGCTTATAAATCAAATAAATAAGAGCACAAGGCGCCCGGCTTCGCTACGCTTCGCCGTGGCAAGCGAAGGTTTTAGACGCGGTTTTCATCACAGATTACACAGATTTCACAGCCGCAAAGAGGCACAAAAAGGACAAAATTTTTAGACGCTGATTGCGCTGATTACGCTGTTTACTCGCCACAGAAAACGCGGACCTGTCCTGAGCAAAGACGAAGGAGAACGAAGGGAAGTTTTATTTTCTTAAATTGTCGATATAAACGAGGTCGCCGGTTTTATGAAGCCACAGAGGTTTCGGATTTTTTAGCCACAGAGAACACAGAGGACACAGAGAAAATTTATTTTCTTAAGGAGTCAATATAAATAAGGTCGCCGGTTTTGTTTTTGAATTACATTAGAGAAAAGGGCCTGACCCCTTTTTACTACTACGGGAATTTACAGCAAATAATTTTTTAATTCCGCTCCCATAATTCTTTACACATTGCACGTGTATTTTTAGGTCTGCCGTCTGAGGTATTTTCTTTTGCATTACAGTCACGGGCAGCGTCTTTTGCCGACACTTCAAGAAAAGTATGGTAACTGCCATCTTTGGTAAGAAAGAAAAGATAAGTTCCTTTTGTACCTTGAATTGTTTTTACCTCAAGGCCAAAACCAGTTCGCTTTTTTGAGATTTCCATAAATCATCTCTTCCTTTCAGGATTTATAATCTTAGACTATTGCGATTTCATTTTTTTTAGGCCACTTCTTAAATATCCATGAATAGATAAAACCAAGAGCCAAGATTATTCCATGCAAACTCAATGTCATTCTTCAACAGGATGCCGTTTCGTTTAACATCCTTCCATTTGCCAACCCAAGTTGGAGTAATAGCTACATTTTTATCATATCTTTTACCATTTCCAATACTCACCGAATCTGCATGCCCTCTATGGGAGAGCTTAGTGTAGAATTCATCATCAGTAAGGCAAATAAACTTTCGAATTGCAACATGCGAATATGATTCGAGTCTCGTAATGTCATTGAGTACATCGTACATATCAATATCCTTTGCTCTATTAGATACTTTCCTAAAACACTTTAATTCGATGGCTGCTTCGTATCCATTAAGCGAACACCAAATATCGATGTTTTTTCCAGCATGATGCGTTTCCAGTTCAATCTTAAATGATTCGTCCTTGTCTATACAGGCAAGTTCGCCTACTTGTGTTAAGATATAAGCGTAATGTAATTGCAGAGAAGATTCTTTATTAATTTTAATACGCTCAGTAAAAATACGATAAATACAGACTTCCCAAGCAGTCAATAAAATCCAGCGCATCCGATCGTCTATTTTATCAACAATTATATTTTTCATAATTCTATGCTAATTTATAGGCGATTTGTTCGTCGAGGATGTCTTTGACGGTAAGGGGGATTATGCTTTTGCCGGTTTTTTTAAAGAAGGACTGTATTTCGGCCATTGCGTCGGAGGAGTAGTCGAAGGAGACGAAGAAGCCCTTTGTTCTGTCTTCTCGCGTCATAACGGCCTCGAAGGAATCGATATCGGGGCGGCCAACTTTATCTTTCTGCTTGACCTGAATGGGATACCAGGCATCCATGAACCGATCGAATGCAGGGGTATCACCTTTTTTAGTGCCGGATTTTACGGGCATTGAAGAGACAGGGAAAATCCGGCCGTCGATACCCATATCGCCGACCTTGGCGACGTTGGGGACGCCGCCAAGAGCGATAACGGCCCAGTTTTCAAATTCAAAGGGCGGGATTTCGCGGAGTTTTTCGATAGTCCAGGGCAGGTCACGGACGATAAAGCCGCGGCCGATTCGCCAGAGGTTTTCATCCTCTTTCATTTTGCAGACATCGCGCAGACGCTTTGCCATAACCCGACAGGCAGTAGGCGAAACATCAATACCAATCCATTGCCTGTTGAGATTTTCAGCAGCGACTAATGCTGTCCCGCAGCCGCAAAAGGCGTCGAGAACAATGTCGTTTTCATTTGAACTTGCCTTAATTATGCGGTCGAGCAAAGCAAGAGGTTTTTGAGTTGGATATCCAAGGCGTTCAACAGCGTGTGCACCAATCGGAGCAATATCATTCCATAGAGTTTGCAACGGAATACCTGACATATCCTCCGCATATTGCTTTAATCGAGGCATACCGCCTTCTTTTTTAGGCCAGTGAATAAGTCCAGCCTTATCAAGTGCATCTAGCTTTTCTTGAGTGGAACCGCTTGAAAGTGCCATTGCGATATCTTTTGGAATTGCCCAATGTCTGCCTTTGGAAGTCACATCAATACCGCGCCAAGGCTGTCCGCTTTCACCGTTTCTTATACCATCTCCAGTTAAATCTGTGGATTTCCATTTTCTGCCATCACTATCAATATTACTGTAGTTCTGTTCAGTGTATGACTCATCGTAGGGTTGATACTGCTGATTCCATGTCCACTGATTACCCTTAGTATAGAAGAATATACTATCGTGGATAGGGCCATAACGTTTTGCGCTGCTATGCGCACTTGTCCGTTTCCATATAATTTCATTTTGAAACTGATTTTCCCCAAAGATTTGATCGAGCATAATTTTGACGTAGTGTGAGGCGTGCCAGTCGCAGTGGTAGTAGAAAGAGCCGGTTTGTTTGAGGACGCGGTGGAGTTCGAGGCAACGGGGGCGCATAAAGTCGATATAGGCCTGTGTGGAGGCGTGGCGGTCTTCGAAGGCGCGTTTTTCCTTTGTCTCGCCCCAGAAGACCTCGTAATTGCGGTTGGAGTTGAAGGGCGGGTCGATATAAATGAGGTCAACACATTCGTCGGGGAGTTTTTTCAATTGTTCGAGGTTGTCGCCGCAGTAAATCACCCTCGTATCGACCACTTTTGAGGGCTTCCCTGCCGGCGCCGGCGATTTATCAGCTCCTTCTTTTTTCTTTGCCATAAGTAAACAGTATAAAAAATATAGGGATATTTGCAAGGCGGAAATGGAAGGCAGTTGCGGCGGGGTGGAGCGGCCTCAGGGGTTTATGGATTCGCAGGAATGGGGGAGAATTGGGGCGAAGGTTTTGGGGCGGGAGGATTCCTTTTTTTAGCTTCAATCAGGTTTATGACCTGAAGGCAGGACTCGGCGAGGCCTTGGATATTTTCGGTTTTGGCGATTTCGACAACTTTTCGCAGGTGCAGAATGGCCATTTCGCAGTTGCCCTGTTTATCGAGCACGGCGGCGAGCCGATAATGAGCAAAGGAGGAATTATCGAATATTTCAAGCGACTGCTGATAGTAACGGACGGCTTCAGGGAGGTTACCCTGCGCCTCGTAAATTTGCGCGAGCTTGGAATAGCCGGCGGCGCAGGTGCGGGGACTGATTGTTTTTGTGTATGACGCAAGTTTGATTTTCTGCTCGGCGTGATACTTTGCCTCTTCGAGTTTATTCTGTTCGAGGAGCCTGGCTATAATCCAGGTATGGGCAAGCCAGGAGTCGGGATTTTTTTTGAGGGTATCGGTCCAGAGGGTCATATCGTCGGCGTAAACGCGACTTTGCCGAAAGGTAAGTGCGCCTAAGATAATCAGCAAAGTCCCTGCGGCGGATAAGAGAGCGAACCTGCCCGGCCGGTCTAAACGTTTCAGGAGGCGGGAACCGGCGGCGGCGACGAGGGCGATGGGGCCTATGCACGCGACGTAAAGGTAATGGTCGGCGACGAAGGTATAAATGAAGGTGTAGAGCGAGAAGAAGCCGAGCATCGGAAACAGGATGAGGGCAAAGAACAGAATCGCGGCCAAAGGGGCGTTGCCGAGGCGTTTTCGCAGGAGAAAGGCGGCGGCCAGAAGCAGCAGGAAGGCGACAGGCCAGGCATACTGCGAGATTTGAGCCGAGTCGATGTGCCAGCGGGGATAGCTGAAGGTGAGGTTTGCAGGCCAGAAGAGTTTGAATATATAGAACCACAAAGCCCTGCCGGCAATTAAAATTTTGTCCGCGAAATTAAGGCCGAGGTCAAGGTCTGAGGTACCGAGGCGTTTTTCCCTCCACATTGCCAGAAGCCCCATAATTATACCCATTGCGACAAACGGCATTGCCTGAAGCAGCGCCCAGAGCCAGTGTCCGGCGGTAAGCAGTTTATCCTTAAACCACAATATCAGAATAAGCGCGGCGGGAAAAGTGCAGGCCGTTGTCTTGCTGAAAAGAGCCAAAGCGTAGAGCAGCAGGCAATACAGGTATGCCTTTCGGCCTGCGGTCCGGAACACGGCGTATTTCATCCAGTATAAAAGAGACAAAAGCAGAAAGAAGAACATCAGCGTATTTTTCAGTTCCGTTATCCAGGCGACCGTTTCGACCTGCACGGGGTGGAGAGCGAAGACGGCCGAGGCGAACCATGCGCCGGGTATCGACAGGCGGCGCAAAACAAGCCACAGCAGCAGGGCGTTAGCGGCGTGAAAGGCAACGTTTACTGCGTGATACCCCATCGGATTGAAGCCCCAGAACTGATGTTCGAACCAGAATACAGTGGAAATGGTGGCGTAAACCAGCGGGACGTATTGAGCCGGGGCATCGAAAGGCGCAAACCAGATGCGAAACAGGCGATGAGGCCCCTTGAGCATGGGATTATTGGTAACGTAAACGTCATCATCCCATATAAAGCCGCTTTTTATCGCCGGAATGTATGCCGCAAAACAAGCGACGATGATGACAATAGTGCCCGCCCAAAGAAGAATTTTTGGTTTAATCGCATCGGAAAACAATTTCATAACGGAGAGGCCGGGATTCGAACCCGGGGTACGGTGTTACCCGTACGACGGTTTAGCAAACCGTTACCTTAAGCCACTCGGTCACCTCTCCAAGTCCTT
>CAYLXJ010000121.1:0-7002 GCA_964387385.1 uncultured Pirellulales bacterium | reverse complement strand
TATCTGCCCGACTATTACTCAAAATACGGCGGCTTCGTTTTCGCCGCGGGTATTAACAAGTATATGTTCGTCAATCTAAACAGGCCTATAGTTGATGACCTTATCAGGATTAAATATTCGAAATCGGAGACCGTTGGGCACCGCGACCAGGTCCAGCACGAAATCGCAAGGGTGGCTATGGAAATGACCGGTATCGAGAATGCCCTGGAAATCGTTTCAATGGCTGATGTGCCTGCGGGGACGGGGCTTGGCTCGTCGAGCTGTTACGCCGTCGGTCTGCTCAATGCCCTGAATACAATGAAAAGAAAGCATATACCCCTTCAGCAGCTTGCCGAAGACGCCTGCCGGCTCGAAATAGACATCCTCAAAAAGCCCATCGGAAAACAGGACCAGTATATGGCTGCGTTCGGAGGGCTGACGGTTCTCAATATCGAGAAGGGCGGCCGAGTTGCCGTCAGAGCCGCAAACGTCTCGCAGGAAACAATCGATGATTTGAACAGGAACCTGCTGATGTTTTATACAGGCACACAGAGAGACGCCAGTCACATTCTCGCTGAACAGAGTAAAGGAGCAGGAGCCGACCGCAAAGACGTTGTTGAGAACATGCATTTCATCAGAGACATCGGCTACAAGGTGCTCGAAGCTGTCGAGTCGGGAAATATCACCGATGTGGGAACGCTTTTTGACATGCACTGGGAGCATAAGAAAAAAATTTCAAATAAAATGTCGAATCCGAGGTTTGATGAAATATACAGGACTGCAAAAAAGAACGGCGCGCTGGGCGGCAAAATCTCAGGCGCCGGTGGCGGGGGTTTTTTCGTCTTTTATGTGGAAAACAACCAAAGCAGGTTCAGACAGATTATGAAGTCGATGGGCCTGCGGGAAATGAGATACAGGTTCGATTACGAGGGTACTAAAGTCCTCGTTAATTTTATGGACGGCGTCACCCAACGGTTTTTATGAACGAAAGAACGGTCTTTGTGAATCGGACAGGTATTATGGAATATGTTCCATGCAATTTTTGCGGTTGCGATGACTCAAAACTACTTTATCGCAAAAGAGGCAGGACGATTCCGGAAACATTTCATATAGTTCGCTGCAGGAAATGCGGCCTAGCCTATGTAAATCCGCGGCTGAAAAAAGATATAAGCATCGGCCTGTATAATGATGATTATTATGATGGAAAGGGCATCGATAATAGTTTTAACGGTGCAAATCGGAAAAAACAGCGAGATGCGATAATCCTGGCAAGATGTCTGAAAGAATCAATACCGAGGCGAAGTGGGGGGCTTAATCTGCTCGATGTCGGCGGGGGGGAAGGACTGGTGTCCGAAGCTGCCAAAAAGCTCGGTTTTGATGCCCTGGTTTGTGACATATCTGAAACTGCCGTTCATAGAGCAAAACAAAAAGGCCTTGAATGTTATAAGGGGGAGCTGCTGGATGATTTCTTCAATGAGTATATTGGATTATTCGATGTAATTGTGGCCCTGGAGGTTATTGAGCATGTTTACGACCCAAAGGCCTTTTTAGCAAGAGTTTGTGGGCTGCTTAAGCCGGGCGGCGTTTTTATTTATACAACGGGTAATTTCCAGGAAACACGATTCCTGGGCGGCAGATGGGGTTATATGGATATTCCCGAAAGCCACATTTATTTTTTTACCCCAGATATGATACACAAGTATCTCATAGGCGCCGGTTTCAGCGGTTTTCTGGACCCATACAGGTATTATACTAAAGCCAACTTCGGCGTCAGGGTCTTGTCGAAGTTAGGTTTACTTGATATCAACAGGCATACTTGTCCCGGCAGTTTGCTTGAAAAAGCCCTGTATTCCTATGGATTCAAATGCGCTGAATGGCTGCTTGGCAGAACACGTCTTCCTTTTGCGGTCAAATAAATTATGCGTAACAATAACAGGTCATCTCTCATAAATAAAACGGCGATTATAACGGGCGGCAGTGGTGGAATAGGAATAGCTATCGCAGAGGTGATGCTGCGGGAAGGCGCAAGGATTGTGCTTGCGGATTGTTCACGCACGCGACTGGACGCATCGCTCGGCAAGTTGAATTACTCAGACAAAGTAGAAGCTGTTCTCACAAACGTTGCTGAAATTGAACAAGTTGAAAATCTCGTGACAAAAGCACTACAAAAATTCGGTTCAATCGACATACTCGTCAACGCCGCAGGCATTCAGGCGCCGATTGGCCCTTTCGTTGAAGCCGATTTGGATGATTGGATTCGAAATATAAATGTGAATTTCATTGGGACGGCCATCTGCTGCAGAATGGTTTGACCCGGTATGATTAAACAGAAACACGGCAAGATTATCAATTTTTCGGGCGGCGGCTCAACGTCTCCCCGTCCGAACTTTACTGCATACGCCTGTGCCAAGACCGCAGTAGTCCGGTTCACAGAGACACTTGCTCTTGAGGTTTTGCCTTATGGTATTGACATTAACGCAATCAGTCCCGGTGTTGTGGCGACCTCGATGATGCAGGAAATCATAAGCTCAGGCCGGAAGGCGGGAGAGCTGGAAATTAGTATCGCGAAAAAGGCCTTGGAGCAGGGGGCTACTGACCCAGCCATACCAGCGCAGTTAATCGTTTATCTGGCGTCGGAAAAATCAAACGGTCTGACCGGCCGGCTCATCAGTGCCGTGTGGGACGACTGGAAAAAATTTGACTCTTCAATCGGCGAAATAACAGAATCATCGCTTTATACACTCAGGAGAATAGACGGCAGGAATTTCACGGCCGTCAGCTCAAAATGAACGGTGTTGCGATAATCGGGGCGGGTCTCATAGGCACTAAACGTGCTCTTGCCTTGAGCAAGTTCAATGACTTTCGGCTGAAAGTCGTCGCTGATGTCAATCAAACGGCCGCTGACAAGCTCGCATCTGAATATGACGCTGAATCGGTCAATGACTGGCAAAAAGCAGTTGAGAGACCTGATATCAATTTTGTTGTTGTTTCAACCTACAATAAGCATCTTGCGCCGATAAGTATCGCGGCGCTCAAAAACAAAAAAAATGTTCTTTGCGAAAAGCCCTTAGGCAGAAATATTGATGAGTCCCGCTCGATTCTCGAGTATGCCAACAACGGCGTTATTCTCAAGACCGGCTTCAATCACCGTCATCATCCTGCGATAAGTAATGCAAAAGGGCTTGTCGAAAAAGGTGAGATTGGCCGAATAATGTTTATGAGGTGTCGTTACGGCCACGGCGGCAGACCCGGCTACGAAAACGAGTGGCGAGCAAGCAAAGAAATCTGCGGGGGCGGCGAAATGCTCGACCAGGGAGTCCACGTCGTTGACCTGTTCAGATGGTTCGCTGGCGATTTCCAGGAGGCCTTTGGTTATACACAGACCTGCTTTTGGGATATGCAGGTCGAGGACAATGCCTTTGCGGTGTTTAAAAATGACGCGGGCGTCATCGCGACTATGCACACAAGTTGGACGCAGTGGAAAAACCTGTTCTCATTCGAAATATTCGGCGACCTTGGCTATCTGGTTGTAGATGGGCTTGGCGGCAGTTATGGAATAGAGACCCTTAAAATCGGCAGAAGAAATCTTAAGGGTGGTCCGCCTGAAGAGCGAATCGAACAGTTTACAGGCCCTGATAACTCCTGGCAGCTTGAATGGGAGGAATTCGCTGGTGCAGTCCGTGAAAAAAGACAGCCGCTCGGAAGCGGTTTAGACGGCCTTGCGGCCAATAAAATGATCGATGCGGTTCTCAGGTCCACACAGACAGGCAAGCCGGCCAAAATATGAAACGCGCGATTTTTTTAGACAGGGACGGCATAATAAATCGAGTAATACTTAAGAACGGCAAGCCTTTTTCACCGAGGATTCTGGAAGAGTTTGTCTTCTGTGACGGCGTTAAAGATTTCTTAGTAGAATCTCGAAATACCGGCTTTTTCAATATCGTTTTTACTAACCAGCCCGATATCGCAAGGGGATTAGTTGATTCCGGACTTGTTGAAAAGATGCATAATTTAATAAAACAGACGCTGCCTGTCGATGATGTTCTTATGTGTCCTCACGACGATAATGATAACTGCCGTTGCAGGAAACCGAAGCCGGGTATGCTCATTGATGCCGCCGGTAAATGGGGCATAGACCTCCTGAGCTCTTTCGTTATCGGCGACCAGTGGAAGGATATCGAAGCGGGCAAAAAGGCCGGCTGTTCGACAATATTACTCGATTGCTTTTACAATAAAAATGTTGAGTGCGACCACAGGGTATCGGACCTGCGGTCGGCTATGAATTTTATCTCACTTTCATAAATGTGGGACTATGGACGACTTTATCAAAAAATATCTAATGGAAGTGAGCCGGATTGCGGGCAGTGTCGATGTCTCGGCGATAAATCTTCTTATCAATAATCTTGTCAATCTCAGAGAGCGAACAGGTCGGCTGTTTTTCCTAGGTATTGGCGGCGGGGCTGGTAACGCAGCTCACGCCGTCAATGATTTCAGAAAAATTGCAGGTATCGAGTCGTATGCCCCGACAGATAACATCTCGGAGCTTACCGCCCGTGCCAACGACAACGGCTGGCATACCATATTTGTCGATTGGCTGAAAATCAGCAGATTAAGTGCCAACGACGCTGTCTTTGTATTCTCAGTCGGAGGCGGAAACAAGGAAAAAAATATCAGCGCCAACATCGTCGAGGCGCTCGAATACGCCTATAGCGTTGGAGCGACAATTCTCGGTATTGTGGGCAGGGACGGCGGGTACACCGCTAAAGTCGCCGATGCCTGCGTTATTGTGCCGGTCGTTTCCCCCGAATCAGTTACAGCGCACACCGAGGAGTTTCAGGCGGTTTTGTGGCATCTTGTAGCATCGCACCCGAGAATAAAAGTGGAACAAATGAAATGGGAATCCGTCAAATAAGAAAGGGCCTATTATGGCGATATTTGTTGACTCGGGAAATATAGCGGATATTCGCAGGTTTATGAGCATGGGGATTCTGCGCGGTGTAACGACTAACCCGTCAATTCTGCTCAAAGACGGCCTTACAGGCAGTATGGACGAAATTAAAGAAAGGACGCTTGAAATAGCTGAAACCATTTATCCTTTCCCGCTTTCAATCGAGGTAACAACAAATGACAAGGACCAGATGATTCAGCAGGCAAGGCGCCTGGCTGCCTGGGCGGAAAACATAGTCGTCAAAATAACTATTCACGGCCCGCAGGGCGAGCTGCATAACGTCGAAGTCATTCACATTCTGGAAAATCAATATAACATTCGTGTCAACGTCACAGCTATGATGAGCGCGCAGCAGTGTTTTTTGGCCGCAATGGCCGGCGCAACATACGTATCTCTGTTTGGAGGCCGGATTAATAATATGGGCTACAACTGTATAGAGGAGTTGAGAAAGACAAGAAAACTTCTCGACCAGTTTAATCTCAAGGCCAAGATTATCGCCGCATCCACAAGAGAGGTTCTCAATGTTGTTGAGTGGTTCGAAGCAGGCGCTCATATAGTTACAGTCATACCGAACATCCTCGAAGGTATGTTGATTCATCCATACACAAAAGAAACCGTCCAGCAATTTTTGAGAGACGCGTCGAGGTCCGAAAATATCGCACAAAAAGCCCCTGTATCGGTTGTTTCCGAGCCGACGCTTTTGCCCGGAGCAAAGAAAAATAGTTCAGTTCCGGCCACACTTTAGCCGATATAGACACAAAGTTTGTCCGTTGTCATAGCTGCAAATTAATGTTCTTCACGATTTATTTTGGGGGGTATGCTATGGGGCAAGTGGTTTGTGTAGAGCCACCGGTACGAAATGAGAAAATGAGCGAATTAACGGTTGACGGCTTCGAAGCCGGTCTCAATCAATCTAACGCTGTTCTTCTCGAACATCTTCTCGAAAGCGACTATCATCCTGCTACGTCACTTGAATTTCCTTTTTTGCGTCTTCCATCGTCACAGTTTTCCACTGAGTTAATGGTTCGGGCGCTAGATATTATCGGCTCCGCTCTCATGCTTTTGCTCGCGGCGCCTGTGCTGGTCATTGTCGCAATATTTATAAAGCTCACTTCCGCCGGACCTGTATTTTATAAACAGCGCAGGGTTGGTGAATTCGGCAGGGTTTTCATGCTTTATAAGTTCAGGACGATGGTTCACGACGCTGAAAAGCATACAGGCCCCGTCTGGGCTGCCAAAGACGATGACCGCATCACGGCAGCAGGCAGAATCCTCCGTCGAACCCGGCTCGATGAACTTCCGCAGTTGTTTAACGTCTTAAAAGGAGATATGTCCTTGGTAGGGCCTCGGCCCGAGAGACCCTTTTTTGTTAAACAGCACAAGGCGTTGCAGGGCGTCCGACTTGCCGTTAAACCCGGTATAACGGGACTTGCCCAAATCAGGGGTTATTACGACCTTAAACCCGAACATAAGCTGAAATACGATTTTCTATACATACAGAAACGGTCGTTTTTGCTCAATTTTTACATCCTTCTTCAAACCATTCCGGTTGTCCTGCTGAAAAAGGGCTGGTAGGGCGTTTCCAGTAAAGGTCATTTCTTCTTTATAATCCTTGCCTGTTTCATTTGTTGTTTTTATTATATATTTACAGACGCGGCTGGAGCCGCGCTGTAATTTGTTTTGTGAGGAATATGTATCGTGAAAAAGGCGCTGATTACAGGAATTACAGGCCAGGATGGCTCATATCTGACCGAGTTTCTTCTTAAAAAGGGTTATCACATCTGGGGTATCATTCGCAGAAGCTCCTCTTTTCATACCGGCAGAATCGACCATTTATATAAAGACCCGCACGAGCAGCCGCCGTTGCGACTTATATACGGCGACCTCACCGACGGCGGCAGTCTGTCTTCCATTGTCAACGAGATACAGCCCGATGAGGTTTATAACCTCGGTGCCCAAAGCCACGTCAAGGTCAGTTTTGAGACGCCGATTTATACTGCCAACGCAGATGCACTCGGAACGTTGCGTCTGCTTGAGGCAGTCCGCTCAATGAAAAAACCCCCAAGGTTTTACCA
>CAYLXJ010000120.1:0-7012 GCA_964387385.1 uncultured Pirellulales bacterium | reverse complement strand
ACTGCTTAAAGAGCAAGCACTTATGCGATTTCAGCTTAAAACCTGAAATTTTCTTTGACAGGTCGTTCTCTGAAATGGTTTATGAAATTGGATTCTATCAATCCTTTGCCGAGACGAGTCGGCCTCGGGGTCCAGATTTTTATCCGCCAAAGGTGGGTTTCGGGAATCAGAAAAAGGCGGTAAACGCCGCGTCACAAAACCAGTGAAAACTAAGGAAAACTAAGGAAAGCAGGAAAAGCTGATTTTTATTTTAATAATATACTTTCCTTGCTTTCCCTGCTTTTCCTACTTTTTATCGTGTGTTGAAGGCGGTAAGTAGCGTTTCTTCAGGTTCTTTATCATTTCATCATTCGCTTTTTCTATTTCCTTTGCCAGACCCGGTAACATCGTCTGCTTTCTTTCGGATTTATTGATTTAAATTTTGTTGCCGACGATGGGATATTCTGATATTATGGCAACCCTTAAGGGCGGAAAAATGTTTTTATTGACGAAAAAACGGCTTTTTATCATTTCTTTTGTTCAATCGGAGCCAAACTAACTGTAAAAAGGTCTATTTTTTGGAGGAAAGAGCGATGAAAACGACAGGATTTTACACGACAATCATTGTGTGCGCGGTTTTCGGTTTAATTGCGCCGGTGTATGCCGGTACACCCTGGCTTCACGTGGAGGGCAATAAAATCAAGGACCCCGCTGGAAACGTAGTGGTTTTGCGGGGAATTGACCTGATTGATTTGGGGCAATTGGAGGACTGGCAGGGAGGCACACTGGAAATGATTGACCGGCTGACGGACAAAGCCGACCCGCAGGGCGCTTCGCCGGGCTGGTATCCGAAAGTTTTCCGGCTGGCGGTTGTTCCCCCTGACGTGTCCTTCGGCTGGCCGCTGCGGTTCGGCCCCCCTCCCGCTGACGCTCACACTTATTACCGGCTGCTCAGGCCCATTGTCGATTACTGCAAGACCAAGGACGTCTATGTAATCCTCGACTGGCACTACGTCGCCAACACCTTCGAGAAAGTCCCGCAGACAAACGCCTTCTGGGAATATATGGCGCCCCGCTTTGCCAACGACAGCCACGTCCTTTTCGAGCTTTTCAACGAGCCGATTAACGAAGTCGGCGGCGACTGGATTTTCAATTCCGTTGATGACTGGCTCAGCGTCAGACAGGATATGCAGCCCTGGGTTGACCTCGTCCGCAGCCACGCACCTAAAAATCTTATTCTCGTGGCAGGGGCTTTTTATTCGCAGGTCATAGGCCCCGCCGCGACCTACCCAATCGTCGGCGAGAATATCGTCTATGTCTCTCATATTTATCCCGGCCACTTTAACGACTGGTGGTGGGCGGACAGTTTCCCGGCCTTCGGATTCAGCTACAGCAACGAGATAATAACCTGTGCTGCCGTACATCCCGTGATTATGACCGAATGGGGATTCAGTCAAAGCAACCATCCCGACTCCGAGGATATGCTCAATGGAACGGTCAGCGAGTATGGTCAGCCGCTTATGGATTTCATCGAGTCGCTCGGCATCGGAAATACTGCCTGGGTAGCAAGCTACGACTGGGGTCCGCCGATGTTCTGGGACCCGGGCGGCTGGCCCAAACCGCCGGGCCCCTGGACGCTTCGCTGCGGCAGCGGCGAGATGGGCTGCTTCGTGAAAGACACGCTTTACGCCAGGAGAAATGACAACCAGCCCTGCGATACGTCGCAATTCGATATCGATGTAACACCCGTTTCTCACGATTTCGGCAATGTCGCGCTTGGTTCGTCTGAAACGCTCAACGTATCAATTTCGAATATCGGCTGCGGGCCTCTCACAATAACCGGCGCCGCTATCGACACGGATTTCGCCTTTGTGATACTCCCGACAACATCTGTCGTTGTTCAGCCGAATGAGACACGCCAGATGCAGGTCGCCTTCACCACCACAGCCATCGGCCAAAACTCCGCGACCCTGAAAATCAACAGCGACGACGCCGATGAGCCGGTTGTGCAAGTCCAGCTCAGCGCAACAGGCGTATTAGTCCCCCCGCCGCCGGAAGACCAAATCGCCGACATTCTGGATTTCTTCGATGAAGCCGTCGATGACGGGACGCTGCAGGGAAACGGCAGCGGTCAATCTAAAAACGCTCATTTGAAAAATTTTGAAAAGGCGCTTAATGATGTCAGCAAATTCATCGAGGCGGAAAAGTATCAGCAGGCGTGCAACAAATTAAGAGAACTAATCCTTCGCTGCGACGGCGTTAATGTCCCGCCCGACACGGTAACAGGCCCTGCCGCCGATGAACTGGAAGATATGATTGAGACGCTGATGCAAACCCTCGCGTGCGGTTAATCTGGTCGCGACAATTTTTAAGGCCGCAGGCGTAATGCTTGCGGCCTTTTTTTTAAGTTATACAACAGTCAAACGCCGGAAACAACTGAGCCGAGCTGAAAGACAATCAGCGTAACGATGTAGGCAAGAACGGTGAGGGAGACAAACTGAAAGACGGCCCATTTCCAGGAGCCGGTCTCAGAACGGGTTACAGCGACAGTGGCGATACAAGGCGAGCTTATCAGGCAAAAAAGCATTATGCAAAAGCCGACCAGCGGAGTGTAATCGGCCTGCAAATGACGACGCAGCGTCGGGACGGTCGCGGCGTCGTCGCGCGAAGATACGGCGTATATTATGCCCAACTGCGCGACGAACAATTCCTTTGCCGCCGTCGCGCCGATAAGCGCTGTGCCGATTTTCCAGTCGAAGCCGAGCGGCCTTATGGCCGGCTCAATCGCCCTGCCGAACCGGCCGATAATCGAGTTTGCCAGTTGTGCCTGCTGTATCTCTTGCGCCGACAGCCCCGTAAGCGACTGCTCGGGAAGTTTTGGATAATTCATAGCCGACCAGAGAACAACAGAAAAAGCAAGGATTATAGTGCCTGCTTTTTTGAGATATAACGACCCGCGCATCCAGGTGTGAATGAAAATTGACTTAAGTGTGGGAACGCGATAAGGAGGCAGCTCCATAACGAAGGGAACGGTCTCCCCGCGAAAGACGGTCAGACGCAGTATCTTTGCCGCCGCCACGGCAAGGACAATGCCGGTAAGATAAATCAGCCACAGAACGGGCCCCCGCCAGTGCTGAGGGAAAAAAGCGGGGATGAGAAGTCCGTAAATCGTCAGTCGTGCCCCGCAGCTCATAAGCGGCAGCACCATAATAGTCGTGAAGCGATTGCGCTTGTTTTCGAGAATGCGCGTGGCCATAATTGCAGGCACCGAACAGCCGAAACCGATGAGCATAGGGATAAAGCTCTTGCCGTGAAGCCCGATTTTGTGCATCAGCCGATCCATAATGAATGCCGCCCGCGCCATATAGCCGGAATCCTCAAGCACCGCTATCGCCAAAAACAAAATCAGGATATTTGGCAAAAACACGATTACGCCGCCGACGCCCGGTATTACGCCGTCGATTAAAAGCGAACGCAGCCAGTTGACCGCATCAGCCGGCCAGACGGAGGATGTAAATCTCGCCAGCCAGCCGAAAAATTGCTCCAACCACGCCATCGGGTAAGCGGCGACGGCAAAAGTCAGGTAAAAAACCAGATACATAAGCAGCAGGAAAATCGGCAGTCCCAGCACGCGGTTTGTCAGGATGGTATCAGCCGCGTCGCTTGTGGTGTGCCGCAATTCGACAGTCGCCTTGATGGTCTCCTGACAGGCGCCGGAAATAAAACCGTATCGCTTGTCGGCTATGACCACCTCGGGGTCATCTCGGAAGATGCCTTTAAGACGGGCAATCTCCCCGTCAGCTGCGTTGAGAACCGGCCGGCTTCGAATCTTTGAAATTATGTCGCCGTCCTGTTCGAGAAGCTTGATTGCAAGCCAGCGGGAACCGTATTCGCCGGCCAATTCCGCGGCCTGTGAGGTTAAAAACGGCTCTATTATGCCCAGCGATTTTTCGATTTCGTCGCCGTATGTTATGCGAACGCCCGTTGCGCCCGGTTTTTTATCTGCTGCGCCGACAATCGCGTCAAGCAAAGCGGCCCTGCCCTGCGATTTGCTTGCGACCGTGCGGACAATCGGGACTCCGAGAATACCGGACAATCGTTCGGTATCGAACACGATTCCCCGCTGTGTGGCAACGTCGCTCATATTAAAAGCCAGAACAAGCGGAATGCCGATTTCCATAAGCTGCGTAGCCAGATAGAGGTTGCGTTCCACGTTTGAACTGTCCACCACGTCAACCGCGACGTCTGGCTTGCGGTCGAGCACGAAATTGCGCGCGACAAGCTCTTCAGCCGAATACGCGGTCAGCCCGTATGTTCCGGGAAGGTCAACGAAGGTAATCCGAAAACCCTTGTGTGAACTCAATCCTTCTTCTATTTCAACGGTGGTCCCGGGATAATTGGCAACGTGCCGGCTGGCGCCGGTGAGCATATTGAAGACGCTCGTCTTGCCGCTGTTCGGATTGCCGATGATTGCAACTGTGATTTTTTTGGGACCGACGTTTGTCATTTTCCGTCATTTCATAAAAGTTAGCTATAGCTAACTTATACTGCAAAAAAATATAATCCTGAAGCGCTCACATCACCATAATTTTATCCGCGACCCCCTTGCCGATGGCTATTCTCGAATTTTTTATGCTGATGACAAATGGGCCGAACCTGCCGTTGTGCACGACCGTTATCTGAACTCTCGGCAGCAGGCCCAGCGCAGTGAGCCGGCTTCTAAGCCCCCTGCCGCCGTGAACGCTGACTACGGTCACCGTCCGGCCTTCTTCAACCCGCGATAACGCACTTGTCTTGCTGTCTTCCATAAGCTATCTCTTTGAACGTTCAGACCTCGTAAACCTTCGCAAAACTTCCATCAAATCTTCCCCGGCCTTACCCTCTCTTTTCGCAAAATCCGTAAAATCGCTCATCCTCGACACTACATCCGCTCCCAGAAGGTGCTCCGCCTTGCACGCCGCATGATGCGCTACCGAATGTCCGACGCCAAGAATATCCATAAAGAAGGCCTCGATTGTTTCGTGCTTTTTTGCTACTTTCGATGCCAAGGCAAGCCCTGAAGGTGTCAGTGTTACACAGCCGTACGGCTTGTAATTGACCAGCCCCTTTTTTGCCAATACCCTCAAAGCGCCCGTAACGGACGGCTTCGCTACGCCGAGGTTTTTGGCGATGTCCGTGCCGTGAGCCACACCCTCGTTATCCGCCACGTTCAGAATCGCCTCGAGATAATCCTCTAATGAGGCGCTTAACACAGCTTTTTTTCGGACCTTCTTAATGTTTTGTCCTCGTTTCCAAACACATAAAAATTGTTAGCTGCGCCTAACATTATCTTACTGCAGGCCGTTTATGTCAAATATTTTTTAATTATTTTTCTTACGGCAATATGCTGTCAGAAACGGGCAAATCCTCTTGATTTTAAATCGTATTTCTGATATACTTACAGTTAGGAACAGGGAGGGCGAGTACCGAAAAAGCCCCCCTTTTGAAATTCCTTTTAGAAGCGATTGCTGGTTGCAGTCGCAGCAGCAGGGGCAGAAAATAATGGGTGGGTGGCTGGAAACAACGGCTGTTTTGGCAATCGTCATAGCTGGCGCAGCGGCAGGCCGTATGTTCTCACGTCTTAAAAATCCTCACTGGAGCTGGGGCTACGGTATCCCCTTGGCGCTTATAGCCATCGTTCTCGGCGCAACTCATTTCGGCTCAAAGACCTTCGTGCCCGTTATCGTCTGGCTTTCCGTTGGCAGAGCCCGTTTTATCATCATGGGGCTTGCCGTTACCATGGGCTGTATGACCCTCCTCGGCCGACTTAAAAACCGCACTGAGAAAGCCGTGGTCCTGGTCCTTATGACCGCCGTCGTTTTATGGGGCTCAGTCCTTCCATTCTTCGCACCAGTGCTGATTAGAAACGACCTTGCGAACCTTAAAACTAAAATCAACGCCGACAATATCTGCGTTCAGACGACCAATTACACCTGCGGCCCAGCAGCCGCCGTAACTGCCCTGCGGCACCTTGGCCTGACCGCTCAGGAAGGCGAACTGGCGATTCTTTCGCATACAAGCCCCATCGTCGGAACACTGCCCTGGTGCCTTTATAAGGCCATTCAAAACAAATATGAAGAACAAGGGATAATTTGCCGGCTCCGGCGTTTCGATTCTGTCGCCCAGCTGCGTGACCAGGATGTAACTCTTGTAGTTGTTAAGGACGCCTTCCTGCTCGACCACTGCGTCGCCGTCATCGAAGTAGGCGATAAAACCATAACAATCGCAGACCCCGCCCTCGGCAGGCAGAAAATGACCCACGAGGATTTCGAGAGCGTCTGGCGATTCTACGGCATTACACTCAAAAACGCGTCTTCCCGCAAGGGTTAATATTATCGGCCCTTCGGCCAACGCAATTTACCTTCACAATCACGTTTCACGCTTATTTTCGCCTGCCCGTCTCGTTTTTTCTCAAGTCAGAAAAAATCCTTTAGTAAGAGGTCTTTTTCGCCGATGAAAACCTGCGTTCTTTTGTTGTAAAAACTTGCTAAGAAACTTTTTAGACACATAAAAATCGGACAATTCTGCAACGGGTGAGAAAATATGGTTGACGTAAAAACAATACTGGCTGAGGCAATTAAACAGGAGGCAAGCGACGTTCACATCAACGTGGGCCTGCCCCCTATCCTGCGCAAAAACACCGACCTCGTCGATATGGAATTTCCCATCGTCACAAATGAGCACGCAAAGGAAATGGTGCTCGGCATGCTTGGAGCCGAACGCTTCAAAAAGTTCGAAACGCTCCGCGACGCCGACTTCTCTACGATGCTCGACGACGGCCATCGCTTCCGCGTCAACGCCCACTACCAGAGGGGAACTATCGCTATATCGTTCCGTCTGATTCCCAACCAGATACCGTCGATTGACGACCTTCATTTGGCGCCAATCGTCAAAGAACTGACCGACCTGCCGAGAGGTCTTGTCCTCGTAACTGGCCACACAGGCGCCGGCAAAAGCACTACGCTTGCCTCGATGATTGGGGTCATAAATGCAA
>CAYLXJ010000119.1:0-7038 GCA_964387385.1 uncultured Pirellulales bacterium | reverse complement strand
CGGCTGGATTTTCATCGGGCCTTACTGGATACAGTGGTGAAAAATTCGGACGTCAGGGCTGGCGACAAGATGCTTGATATCGGCTGCGGGACGGGACTTCTTTCACTGAAATTTTTGCAGGCGGCTGACTGTTTTGTTACCGCGGTCGATAACACTAAAGAAATGCTCTCGCTTTTCGAGGAGAAAATCGAAAAGCTCAAGATTGAAAAAAAGGTCGCTTGTAAGTTTATGGATGCCGATGCGCTGAACTTTTCGGCCAATACATTTGATATCGCGGCCTCGACTGTAACGCTTCATCATCTTAAGGATAAATTAAGCTCCCTTAAAAAAATGCGGCGGATTCTAAGGCCGGGAGGAAGGTTACTAATCGGCGAAATCGATATGGACACCACCGGCAGCCATACTGATATTAACAGGTTTAGGCGGGTCATCAAAGTCCTCGAGCAGGAGTGGATTTCGGCTTTGAGGGCCAAGGATCTGAATAGCTTCGTAAGATTATTCAATAACGGCTTGAAACATATCCTCAATCAGGGCGAGTATTGCATATCGCTCAAACAGTGGGGCGAAATCTGCAAAAAAGCCGGCTTCCGTAAAGTTTCCATTAAAAAAATCCACGGCCACAAATGCTTCGGAGTCGTCATCGCCGAAAAATAATTGCGCGACGGTATTTACTTCGTCGTATTGCAAAACCAAGATGCAAACCGTATAAATTACTCCGCTATGGCCGCAGATGTAAAAAAACGAATAGAGCAGTTGCGGGCAGAGATACGCCGGCATGATTATCTTTATTATGTTCTTAACAGGCCGGAGATTTCAGACCAGCAGTATGACAAACTTTTTGCGGAATTAAAGTCGCTTGAGGAGCAGCACCCTGAGCTTGTAACGGCTGATTCGCCTACGCAACGGGTATCGGAAAGGCCGCTTGAGGGCTTTGCGACCGTCCGGCTTGCGATTCCGATGCTAAGTATTGATAATACATACACAGCGGAGGAATTGCGCGCGTTCGATGAGCGGGTGGCAAAGGGGCTTGGCGGGAGGGATTACGATTACGTTGTCGAGTTGAAAATTGACGGCGTGGCGACGAGCTTGCGATATGAGCGAGGGATGCTTGTTACTGGGGCAACACGCGGGGACGGCAGGGTGGGGGATGATATTACGGCCAACGTCCGGACAATTAAGGCGATACCGCTTTCGCTGAACGGCGAGAAGGTAAAAATTCCGGAAGTGCTTGAGGTCCGCGGCGAGGTTTATATGCCGACGAAGTCGTTTGTTGACTTGAATAAACAGAAGGAAAAAGCGGGAGAGCCGTTATTCGCCAATCCGCGTAACGCTACGGCCGGGTCGCTGAAATTGCTTGATTCGAGAATAACGGCCAAAAGGAATCTGTCGTTTTTCGCATACGCGACAGGCGAGATTTCGCAGCCGCTTGCCGAAGAACATTACGAGACGCTGCAGGCATTCAAAAAATTGGGGCTGCCCGTTAATCCCAATATCCAGAAGGCCAGGGATATCGATGAGGTCATCGAGATATGCAATAGCTGGGACAGCAAACGAACAAAACTTGAGTATCAAACCGACGGGATGGTTATCAAGGTCAACAATCTTGAACAGCACGAGTTTTTGGGGTACACGGGCCGTTCGCCGAGATGGTGCATCGCTTATAAGTTCGCAGCGGAACAGGCCGAAACGAAGGTCGAATCAATTGACGTTCAGGTGGGTAAAGGCGGCACGCTTACCCCTGTTGCCAATCTGACGCCTGTATTGTTAGCGGGCACGACAGTCAAAAGGGCGACGCTGCATAATTTTGACCAGGTTGCCCGTCTGGATGTGCGCGAGGGCGACACGGTCGTAATTGAAAAAGCGGGCGAAATAATTCCGCAGGTCGTTGAGGTCAAAAAAGAGTACAGACCCAAGCGTGCAAAAGCGGTTGAGCCGCCGAAGAAATGCCCAAATTGCGGCGGGGAGGTTAAAAAGGACGCAGAGGGCGTTTTCCTTCGATGTATCAATCCTCATTGTCTTGGCCAATTGAGGCAGCGTCTGCGGTTTTTTGCCGGCAGGGGGCAAATGGATATCGAGCATTTGGGTAAGGCCCTGATCGACCAGCTTATTGACGCCGGCCTGGTCAAGAATTTCGCGGATATTTATAAACTCACAAAAGAAGACCTTCTCGGATTGGAACGAATGGCCGACAAAAGCGCACAGAATGTCATCGAATCAATCGAGGATAGTAAAAGCAGGCCATTATGGCGGCTGATTGCAGGGCTGGGGATTCGCCATATCGGCGGACAGACCGCACAGGATTTAGCTGACTATTTCGGCACACTCGATGCCCTTATGAATGCAAGCCAGGCAGACCTCGACGCAGTCGAGCAAATCGGCGAAAAGGTCGCCGAAAGCGTCTATGAGTATTTTCATAACGAAAACAATAGAAAGGTTATAAAGGAACTGCTGGATGCGGGCGTTAAGCCGGAACTGCCTAAAAAGACAAAAGCCAAAGGTAAATTGGCGGGTAAGACAATCGTTGTTACGGGCACTTTGCAAAATTACTCAAGACAGCAAATCGAGGAAGCCATCAGAAACGCAGGTGCAAAAGCATCATCCAGCGTCAGCAAAAACACTGATTTTGTATTAGCAGGGGAAAATCCCGGTAGCAAATTTGATAAGGCCCGTCGGTTAGGCGTAAAAGTCATCAGCGAGAAAGAGTTTACGGAGATGCTGTGAGCACCGATGAAAGATATATGCGGTTGGCTTTGCAGTTAGCAGCACGCGGTCTGGGTAATGTTGAGCCGAATCCGGCGGTTGGGGCGGTAATAGTAAAGAATAATAGAGTCATCGGCCGGGGCTGGCATAAGAAATTCGGCGCGGCTCACGCGGAAATTAATGCATTGGCGGACTGCAGGAAACAGGGTGCTAATACCAAAGGCGCGACGATGTATGTTACGCTTGAGCCGTGTTGTCATTACGGCAAGACCTCACCCTGTACCGATGCCCTTATTGCCGCGAAATTAAAGAAGGTTGTTGTCGCGACGATTGACCCGTCTAAGCACGCTAACGGCAAAGGTATCCGGCTGTTGAGAAAGGCGGGGATTAAAGTTGATACGGGTGTATGCGAGGCAGAGGCCCGGCTTTTTAACTCGCCGTTTTTGAAATTCGCCAAAACAGGCAAGTCGTGGGTAACGTTAAAGTGGGCACAGTCAATCGACGGCAAGCTCGCGTGGGTAAGCCGGAGTAAAAAACGAAAATGGATTAGCAGCGGGGAAAGCAGAAAAGACGCGCACAAATTACGCCGGCGCGTCGGGGCGATTCTCGTCGGCGTCGAAACTGTTTTGAAAGATGACCCGCTTCTTACGCCAAGGCCTTATAAAAGAAGGAAACCAATAAGGATTGTTCTCGACAATAACCTGCGAATACCGCTTAAAAGTCAATTGCTCACGACGGCCAGACAAGTTCCAGTTCTCATAATCGCACAGAATAAAATGCTGAAGACAAAAAAGGCGAAACAAATCTTCGGCAGGGGGGCTGAAATACTCGGCTGTCCGGCAACCCATTCTAATTTGCGTTTTTTGTTAGATGAGTTAAGTAAACGCCGCATTCGGCATTTACTTGTCGAGGGTGGCGCAAAAGTAATCAGCTCTTTCCTGAAAGAAAAACTTGCCGATGGAGTTACGGTATATATCGCGCCTAAAATACTGGGGGACAAAGGCGGCGCGGATATTTCTTCTGCTACTAAAAAGCTGATGTTATATCGAACGGAAATAAAACGTATCGGCAATGATATGCGTATGACCGGCCTTACGAAAAATGGAATGAAGACGATAGAATAGCAAAGGATTGGCAATGAAAAAAATCGAGGTTCTGGGGCTTTTGACGATTCCGAAAATAAAGCAGGGAGATAATCTCGCACAAATTGTCGCTCAGGCGGCGGAGCAGGAAATCGGCGGATTACTTAATAAAGATATTGTCGTGCTGACGAGCAAAATCGTATCAAAGGCGCAGGGGCGTTTACGCAGAATAGCAGACGTTATGCCGGGCGATAAGGCGCGCTACATTTCCAAAAAGACAGGCAAGGACGCGAAGCGGCTACAGATGATTTTCGATGAGGGCCATAAGATTTTTGCGGTTGTACCGTTAAAAGGCATTATTGAAAAACATATACTCGACGCATCCGAGAACACCGCTAACGCTGAAGAACTTATCGAGCACGAACACGCGATTTGTATAACGTTAGGCAGGGACGGCCGGCTGCATACCTGCGACGCCGGAATCGACGGCTCAAACCACGAAAAGGGCATAGTGAGCTTACTGCCATCAGACCCTGATCAGGCGGCGAAAGATATACGAGCTGATTTGCAAAAAATAACCGGCAAAAAAATCGCCGTGATTCTGGCCGATACCGAAATGATACCTTTCGGAACGATGGATTTAGCCATCGGCTCGTCAGGTATAAATCCCGTATCGAAACAATTCGGCAAACTGGACATTTTCGGCAAGCCGAAGTTCGGGGGTATCGACCTGACTGCCCACGAGCTTTGTGCCGCATCGGCGCTTGTTTTCGGCCAGGCGGGTGCAGGAATTCCAGTCACAGTTATCCGCGGCTTTGAGTTTGTAATCGATGAAAGCGCCAATGTCGCCAACACAATTCTTGAAGGCACAACCGAGGTGATTGAGCCGGCCTTAAAACAAATCCTTCGCGCCACCTCTTACACCAAGCCCTTTTTCAAACGCTTGTTATTGCAAATCGCATCGTGGTTTGTCTGATAAACTATTAATCTCGCAGCATTTTATTTCGCTGAAGGATGTGAAAATAGTGCTGGGCGAAGCGGTGGGCCTCGTCACGGACGTATTGCAAAAGTTTCAGGACTGGCGATTGTTTCGGCAGCTTCAGGGGCTTTGTTGTGCACGGAAGATAAATCTCTTCCTCACGTTTAGCGATAGCAGCCAGATGTAAATTTTCTATTTTAAATTTTCTATTTTCTATTTTTTCACTTTCAGAGAGCGATTCTTTTTCTGCGGCAAATAATTCTTTCAGTGCAGTTTCAGCGGTGTGAAGCTGGCCTAAGCCGCCGTCGATTAAAATCAGGTCTGGCCAGAGTTCCTCGCCTCGAAGGGCATATTTGTACCTGCGTTTTACAACCTCGGCTATCATAGCATAATCATCGCTGCCTTCGACGGTTTTGATTCTGAATCGTCTGTAGCCGGCTTTGAAAGGCCTTCCATCAATGAATTTTACTAATGAGCCGACTGCCTCTTTGCCGCCTATATTGGCGATGTCGATTCCCTCGATGATTCTTATCGAATTGGGGATATTCAGAATCTTTTGCAGTTTGACCAATGCCTCGGTCGGCTCGGCGGCAAAAACTTCCGGCTGGACGTTTTCGTCCGGCTCACCGCGCTCGTCAAGTTTTTCTATCAGGCGGATTCTGTCACGAAGTATGCCCGCCTTTTCGTATTCAAACTTCGCTGCCGCCTCCTCCATTTGCCTTTTTAACTGTCGCAGCATCGTCGAGCGTTTCGACTGCAGGAATTTAATAAGGTCTTTAATGATAGCCCTGTATTCGGTTTTCTCGATTCGAGCCCCACATGGGGCGACGCACTGATTTATGCTGTATAAAATACAGGGCCTGAAGAACCGGCGTTTTTCGTCATCGGTGCGTATATCGAGGTTGCAGCTTCGAAACTTGAAGATTTTCTGCATTTCGACAAAAACCGCCCGCAGGTCCTTTGCGATGGCGAATGGCCCGAACAATCGGCTGCCTTTCGCGCGGGGCTTGCGAGTTATATAAACACCGGGAAAGTCATCGCTTGTTGTAATTTCAAGGTAAGGGAACGTCTTATCGTCGATAAGGTCGGTATTGTAGGGCGGCTGGATATCTTTTATCAGGCGGGCTTCCTTCAGCATCGCATCGACTTCCGTTTCGGTTTCAAGGAAATCGACCGTTTCGATTTTGTTAACCATCTCGACGATTTTAGGCCCACGGGATTCAGCCAAGTCGGCAGCGGGCTGAAAATAACTGGCTACCCGCGAGCGCAGGTTTTTCGCTTTGCCGATATAAAGCACCTCTTCTTTATGGCCTTTCATAAAATACAGTCCGGGACCCGTGGGAAAGGTTTGTATCTGCTTTCGTATTGGTTCTAAATTATCCATACGCTGAATCATTGTAATTTTACAAAACGATAAAGAAAGAGTTTTTAGAGACTATCTCATAACTGTCATTCCCGCGCAAGCGGGAATCCAGATTATCCTATAAGCTTCTGGGTACCCGCTTCCGCAGGTATGACAAGTGTTACTTGGTCAGGATTGCGATAAAAAACTTGAAAATTTTGTGGATTGGGTGTTTGACATATCAGAAAAAGCTGCTAAAATACTGGTTTACCTGAAAATAGTGGAGTTCATATGAAGACGTTTTTAATGAAAAAGCAGGATGTAGTGCGTAAATGGCGGCTGGTGGATGCTGACGGGCAGATTTTGGGCCGGATGGCGACCAAGATTGCCCTGATGCTGATGGGCAAAGACAAGCCGACTTATACACCTCACGTGGATTGCGGCGATTACGTTGTTGTGGTCAACGCCGAGAATGTCCGCGTTACTGGCAGTAAGGCCGAACAGCGGGAATATGATTACTATACGCATTATCCGGGCGGCCACAGATACCGCAGTTTTGCGGAGATGTTCGCCGCCAGACCAGAGAAGGTAATCGAGATGGCGGTCAAAAGGATGTTGCCGAAGAACAAGCTGGGGAGGCGTATGACGCTTCGGCTGAAAATCGTGCGAGGAGCCGAGCATCATTATCAGGCACAAAAGCCGGAACAGGTTAAGATATAGTTGCATAAGTAAGGTTTTAAAGTTATGGCAAAAGCAGAAGAAACAAGCGTAAAGACAGCCACGGTAACAGTGGCTCCGGCGCCAGTGGCGCAGCCAGTTGTCAAGGGACCGGACAAGAGCGGCTTTTTCTGGGGAACGGGAAGAAGAAAGACCTCGGTGGCGAGAGTCCGGCTGAAACCCGGCGAGGGGAAACTACTTATCAATAACAAACCCCT
>CAYLXJ010000118.1:4700-7059 GCA_964387385.1 uncultured Pirellulales bacterium | reverse complement strand
GATTTGATGATGACGGCGGCCAAGGAAATCGAGGCGCATATCGTGCGATTGGCGCAGAAAAGCCGCGCGGTCGGTATTCACATAGTCCTTGCGACGCAGCGGCCGCAGGCGACGGTTGTAACGGGCCTGATAAAAGCCAATATGCCCACCCGCATCGGCTTCAGAGTCGCCGCCCGTATGGACAGCCGCATCATATTAGACCAGAACGGCGCTGAGACGCTCCTGGGCCAGGGCGATATGCTCTTTTTGAAACCGGGCACAAGCGACCTCATCAGGGCACAGGGAACGTTTGTCAGCGAAGAGGAAGTCAAGCGAATCGTCAAACACCTCAAGGATGTGGCCGAGCCGCAGTATCATCCTGAGCTTGCGCAACTGGGTCAGGCCGATACGTCCGAAATGATAGATGACGAGCTGTTCGACGACGCCGTAAGGGTCGTCCTCGAAAGTAAACGCGGCAGCGTATCGCTTCTGCAGCGGCGCTTAAGTGTCGGCTACGCCAGGGCGTCGCGCATGATTGAGCAAATGGCGGCCTTGGGGGTGCTGGGCGAATACAAGGGTAGCCAGGCACGCGAGGTGATGATGACCATCGAGGACTGGGAGCAGCTTCGAAAGGATATGGATAATCAAAAGGCCCGGCAAGCCCAGGCAGATACGGATGCCTCAGAACCGACATACGTCAACGAAGGCCAGCAGGGCTACGTGGCCATCGATAAGGAAGAGGAATAACAGAAAGCTTCTTTCGGCCTCTGTTCCTGTGGGGCCAGTGGGGCTGGTGGTTTCCTATTATTACTAATACTAAGCATGAAATAGTTATATAATAAATAGGATTTTGCCGGCCCCATCGGCCCCAAGCTTTTTCTCAGATGAACCATCCCCTCAATTTTTGGTAAAATATCATTGTGGATAAGGACCTCAAATCAATGGCATTAGAAGGCCTTGAACGGCTTGCGGCGGGTCAGGGTGAAAGGAAATACCTTGCCGGCTATATTTTCAGCTTTATTCATAAGCAGGGCGCAAAAGACCTGTCAGAAATTACGCCCTTGAGTAAGTCCTTTCGCAGCAAGCTGTTAGAGCAGGGCTATTACATTTCAGCGTTAAAAATCCTCGATAAGCTGACAGACCCCGACGGCACTGTCAAATATGTTTTTGGCACAGCAGACGGTAAACGCGTGGAAGCGGTTCTCTTGTTTGATGACAGCCGCAGAACGTTGTGCGTTTCGACGCAGGTCGGCTGCGCAATGGGCTGTGTCTTTTGCGCCACGGGCCGGCTGGGCCTTGCAAGAAACCTCACCGCCGGCGAAATCGTTGACCAGGTCAACATCGTATCTCGTGAAGTGTCTCTCGTGAAGCGTCCCTCGAATTTCGCTTCACACTTCACGCTTCACGCTTCACGAATTACGAATATCGTTTTTATGGGTATGGGCGAACCGCTCGCAAATTACGATAATGTCATTTCGGCCATCCGCATACTAAATCATCCTAAAGGCCCCAATATCGGTATCCGGCATCTTACAATCAGCACCTGCGGCCTTCCTGAGGGTATAGAGCGTTTGGCCGATGAGGATATCAGGCCGCGACTCGCGATTTCGCTCAACGCCCCGACGGACGCCATCCGGCGCAAGCTGATGCCTGTCGCCAAAAAATACTCGCTCGCACGCCTGTTTGCGGCGATTGATTTGTATCAGCGAAAAACGCACAACCGCGTCACTTTTGAGTATTGTTTGATAAAGGGCCTGAACGACACAACTGCGCACGCTAAGCTGCTTGTTAAACGATTAAAAGGGATTATGTGCAATGTCAATCTGATAGAGTATAATCCGCATTCCGGCTGCGGTTTGAAGCCCGCTGAGCCGGAGGCGCTCGAGCGTTTTGCGAACGTGCTGAATGAAGCTGGCCTGGAAACGACCGTCCGGCGGAAGTTCGGCAGGACAATAAACGCCGCCTGCGGACAATTAGGAGCAAGCTCGTGAAGCGCATCTCGTGAAGCGAAATTCAAGGGACGCTTCACGCTTCACGAAATACGGTTTTAAGGTTTGAGTTGATGATACGAAACTCGACATTGCTGGTAATGCTGTTTTTGGTGTGTGTGTGTAACGCAGGCGAGTCCCTGCGTTTCCGGTTTCAGCCCGGCGATAAATTTTCCCTCGTTACGGTGAATGAGACAACAACGGTTCACCCCCCCGCCCCTAAGGGGCAAGACGCGGCAGCGGTCGCCAAAGAAGAGGTCCTCAAACAGACCGTGCGGCTCGAATGCGACCTTGACGTTGAAGAAGTTGACAGTGATGGCAACTCATGGGCGAGATTCACTTATAAACGAATTGTTTTTAACGCTGCAGGAGGAGGGATGGACGCCAATTAC
>CAYLXJ010000118.1:0-4690 GCA_964387385.1 uncultured Pirellulales bacterium | reverse complement strand
CAAAACAAAAGATCCCGCCTCAGGTGCTGCATATACATTTGGCGATGGGAGAGTCATTTTTCATCAGGATAACGCCTCAGGGCCGTATAGATAAAATCAACGGGTTGTCGGCAGTAATTGGAAACGCAAAGAGCAAAATTCCCTATATACCCGAAAGAGACCTTTTTATTAAGATGGTCGAACAGTATTTTAAAGAGGCATCGTTGAAGCGAGACCTTGAAATGATGTTTAATGTTTTCCCCGATTCCGATGCAAAGCCCCTTAAAGTGGGCGACATTTGGACGCGCAAAGAATTGATAAATAACGACAAGGCGTTATTAGACCGGACATGGCGATTTAGCGAGCTTCGGGGCGGTGATTCTAATGCAATAGCCGTCATTGATGTCAATACCCTTATCCTGCCTGCCGCAACCGATACCGCAGGGCCTCAAAAAACCAGAAAGCAGCTGACAGACGAGCCGGAGGTTACTATCGGCGGACTTGCAGCCAGAAGCGAAGTCAAAGGCCGGGGCATCGGCCGCATCGAAATCGAACAGCCCACAGGCCGCATTATCAACAGCTCCACGACACAGGATTTGGTCGAAAAAACCATCATTCTGCCCGAAGGCCCGATACGCAGGCACCCCAACCCCCCTGCTCCCACCAATATTCATATCGAAACGACCTTCCGAATGGTTAAGCGGTATTCTGAAGAGACCTCCTTTACGCAGGATTCCAACCGTCCATAAAATCAGATTTTTTTAAAAATTTCTTGCTCATAGGATGCCTCGGTGCTATATTATTCCGCGTTAGCTTCGCCGAAAGGGGCAATGCACCCCGCTGCTTCGCTTTGCCAAGCAAAGCGCGGGGGCGTGTGGGTCAGCAGCATCACGGCAGGGTTGATTCAGGCCTCCGGCGAAAGCCCAGTCAGGCCTTCTGAACCAGGTGAGGTTCAGGATTGGAATGGCCTCCGTGACAACTTGGAAGTTTAAAACTTAAAGCGCAAGGCGCAAAACTGGGGAAAAGTTTTGGGATATAAGTTTTGGTTTTGGGCTTTTTGCTTTGAGTTTTAAGATTTGATTGATTACCCGGTGGTGTAATCGGTAACACAGGAGGTTTTGGTCCTCCCATTCCAGGTTCGAGTCCTGGCCGGGTAGGTTAAGAAAATAAAAAATCAAGGATTAAAAATAAAATATGACTCAACGTGTTGCGATAATACTGGCGGCTGGTGTAAGCAAGCGGATGAATACCAAGCTTGCCAAGGTCCTCCACGAGGTCTGCGGAAGGCCTATGCTGGCCTACGTCATCGATGCCTGCCGGCAGGTCGGCGTTGAGAAGATGTTCGCCGTGGTCGGTTTCAGCGCCGATTCTGTTAAAGAGCGCTTCGCGGACGCTGATGATTTGGTTTGGGTTGTTCAGCCGCAACAAAAGGGCACGGCTCACGCCGTTATGTGCTGCAAAGAACATTTGAAGGATTTTGCGGGTCAGACGCTCGTTCTTTGCGGCGACGGCCCCCTGATTCGAGCTGAAACACTCAATATACTCATTCAAAAGCACCAGAGCGAAAATGCCGCTGTTACGCTCGCCACGGCAGTCCTCGACGACCCGACCGGATACGGCAGAATCGTCCGCGACGCCTACGGCAATATCGAGGGTATCGTCGAGCACGCCAACTGCACGCCCGAACAGCTCAAAATCAAAGAGGTCAATCCAAGCTATTATCTGTTTAATAACAAGGTCCTTTTCGAGGCGGCCCAGCGAGTCAAATTAGACAAGGTTAAAGGCGAATATTACCTTACCGACGCCCTTGAGCTTATTATCGCGGCGGGCCGCAAGGTTATTGCGGTAACTGCCGTGCGGCCTGAGGAGGCGGTCAGCGTCAACAGCCGCGAGCAATTGAGCGACGCAGGTAAAATTATGCAGCGAAGAATCCAGAAGCGGCTGATGGAAAACGGCGTAACGATAATTGACCCGCCCAATACCTGGATAGACGCCCGGGCGAAAATCGGGCAGGACACGGTAATCGAGCCGTTTAGCTGCATATACGGCCAGGTAACAATAGGCCGAAACTGCCGCATCGGGCCTTTCGCGCATTTACACGACGGTATGAAAATCGAAGATAATTGTAACGTTGGTTCGGGTTACGGCTTTGCCCCTGAGGGGGCCGCACAGGGAGGTGAATAATGTTTTTATACGACCATATAAAAGTGTTTTCCGGAAATTCAAACGAGGCGCTGGCAAAGGCGGTGTGCGATTATCTTGAAATACCCCTGGGAGGCGCGGAAATCGAAAAGTTCCCGGACGGCGAGAAAATCATCCGCGTCGAGGACGACGTGCGGGGAAGGGACTGCTTCGTGATTCAGTCCACCTCCAGGCCTGTCGATGAAAACCTCGTTGAGCTGCTCATTTACCTCGATTGCCTCAAACGGGCATCGGCAAGCCGGGTCACGGCCGTCATTCCTTATTTCGGCTACGCCCGTCAGGACCGAAAGGACGAGGGTCGTGTGCCCATAACAGCTAAACTTGTCGCAAACCTCATTACCGCCGCGGGGGCAGACAGAGTGCTCACAATCGACCTGCACGCCGCGCAGCTTCAGGGTTTTTTCGACATACCAGTGGACCACCTGACTGGCGAACTTGTTTTGAGCAAATATTTCCGCGACAAGAAGATTGATAACCTGACGATAGTGTCGCCTGACGTGGGAAATATCAAAATTGCCTCCCGCTATACCTCGCATATGGGAGGCGATTTGGCCATCGTTCACAAGAGACGAACAAGCGCAAGCGACGTGCAGGCGCAGGAGCTTATAGGCGAGGTCGCGGGCAGAAATATACTTATGGTCGATGATATGATTACAACCGCCGGCACCGTCTGCACAGCGGCAAAGCTTGTAAAAGAGCGAGGCGCGAAAAAAATCTGCGTGGGCGCCTCTCACGGCGTTTTCGCCCCGGGCTCGGTCGAGAAATTAAGCAAAGCTCCGATCGATGAGGTCGTCGTTACAGATACTATCCCGCTGACGCCTGAGGCGGCCAAGCTGAAGAAAATAAAGGTCCTGACCGTCTCGGCGATGTTGGGCGAGGCGATAAAACGAATCCACAGAAACGAATCCGTAAGCAGTTTGTTTGCGGGTAATATATAAACATTAATTAGTGATAGAGGAAAATATGGCAAAAGAACAAAAATTAAAGGCGGAAGTCAGGCAGCACAGAGGTTCGAAGGATTCCGCAAAATTGCGTAAGCAGGGCAGGATTCCGGCAGTGGTGTATGGGCACAAACAGGAGCCCGTTGCGATATCGCTCGACGCCCGCTCTTTTCTGGAACAGCTTCACCTCGGAAAGCGGCTTATGGACATCCAGCTTGCCGACGGCCCCGAGAAAATGCTCATCAAGGACGTCCAATACGACCACCTCGGAAAGGAAATCATACACGTTGATTTTATGCGGGTCGATGTTACCGAAATGGTCCGCGTGGCTGTGCCTATAGAGCTTAAGGGTGTCGCTAAAGGCACACACGAAGGCGGCATGGTCGAGGTCCACGCAAGCAAAGTGGAGGTCGAGTGTCGCGTAATCGAGATTCCTGAAAAGATTACGGTATCAATAAAGGAAATGGCGATTGGCGACGCTTTGCACGCAAAAGACATTCAGCTTCCCGAGAACGTCAAGCTGATAAGCCCGCCTGAGATGCTTTTGGCGACCTGCCACGTCGTGGCCGAGGTCAAGACCACCGAAGAGCTTGAGGCCGAGATGCCTGCTGCGCCTGAGGTCATAACCGCAGTCAAGGAAGAGGCGGAGGAGGGCGAAGCGGCCCCCGAGGCGAAGGAAACAAAGGAAAAGAAGGAAGAGAAGAAATAGGTTGCCGTTTAGCAGCGGTCGTCGCCGATGGCGGCGACGGCTAAGCGCAGGAACGCGGTATGAAAATGATAGTTGGGCTTGGAAATCCCGGTAAAAAATACGACCAAACGCGGCACAACGTCGGGTTCAGGACGGTGGATTTACTGGCCCAGACCGCCGGCATAGAGATTAATAAAAGAAGTTTCGGCGCCCGCGTAGGCAGGGGCGAAATCGCCGGCAAATCGGTCCTGCTGATGAAGCCCTGGCAGTATATGAACCGCAGCGGCCAGCCGGTGGCGGACGCGTTCGGTTTTTACAAGCTGCATTTGTGCGATGTGCTCGTGGTGCTCGACGATATGTGGCTTGAGCCGGGGCAAATCCGGCTAAGGGCAAAAGGGTCTGCCGGCGGGCATAACGGCCTGACGGACATTCTGGAAAAGCTCGGAACGCAAAACGTCCCGCGGCTGAGAATCGGTATCGGCCGGGCGCCGGCTGATGAGGCCGTTGATTACGTGCTGGGCGAGCCGGATAAAAATGATGCCGGGCTGATTAACGAAGGAATAAAAAGGGCAAAAGATGCCGTAATGTGCTGGCTTGAGGAAGGCGTCGAATCGGCTATGACAAAATTCAATACACGGACTTTAAATAAGGATTTAGAATAAAATTTTGCTGGAGGTAACTAATTTGGAAACCGGAGTAAAAAAATTATACGAAGCGATGTTCTTAATCGACTCGGCGGAAGCGGCAAAGGACTGGGACGGCCTTATAGAACTTATTACCAGAATCCTTACAAAAGCCGACGCGGAAATCGTCTCAATCCGCAAGTGGGACGAAAGGGCGCTTGCCTACCCCATCAGGCGATGCACACGCGGGACGTATA
>CAYLXJ010000117.1:0-7081 GCA_964387385.1 uncultured Pirellulales bacterium | reverse complement strand
GAACTACCATTTGCCTGTTTTTCTTGCCTCTGCCTTGGGGAAGTTTTTCAAGGGAGCCGTGAATTTTTCAAGGTCCTGCTGCGGCAGCTCGTAATCGGTGAGTTTTCCTGCCAAAAAGGCGTCGTAGCCGGACAGGTCCATAAGGCCGTGGCCGCTGTAGTTGAACAGGATGACCTTTTGTTTGCCTTCTTCTTTTGCCTTAATTGCCTCATCAATGACCGCTGCAATTGCGTGACTGGTTTCAGGGGCGCAGATTGGGCCTTCGGTTTTAGCCCAGGTAAGAGCGGCCTGGTAACATTTTGTCTGGGGGTAGGCCTTTGGCTCGAGAAGCCCTTCAACGATAGCTTGGCAGACGAGAGGCGCCATGCCATGGTATCTTAGGCCGCCGGCATGTATCGGGGCTGGGATGAAGGCGTGACCGAGCGTGTACATAGCCAGCAAAGGCGTTGTGCAGGCAGTGTCGCCGAAGTCGTAGGCGAATGGGCCGCGAGTCATTGTAGGACAGGATGTCGGCTCAATGGGCATAATCTTGATATTAGCACCGTTTATTTTGTCCGCGACGAAGGGGAAGGAAAGCCCGGCGAAGTTAGAACCGCCGCCGGCACAGCCGATGACGATATCAACCTGTTTTTCGCCGGCGAGCTTGAGCTGTTTCTTGGCCTCAAGACCTATTATTGTCTGGTGGAGCATAACGTGGTTTAAGACGCTGCCCAAGGAATAGCGGGTCTTGCCTGACGGGTCGGTTACTGCCTGCTCGATTGCCTCACTGATGGCAATGCCGAGTGAGCCGGGGGTGTTGGGCATTTCTGCGAGGATTTTTCTGCCGGCGTTTGTTTCGTTGCTCGGGCTTGCGACGCAGTTTGCTCCCCAGACCTGCATCATAATTTTTCTGAAGGGCTTCTGGTCGAAACTGATTCTGACCATAAAGACCTTGCATTCGAGGCCGATGAGTTTGCAGGCAAAGGCAAGGGCGCTGCCCCACTGGCCGGCGCCTGTTTCGGTGGTCAATCTTGTTATGCCGAACTGTTTATTGTACCAGGCCTGCGGCACTGCGGTATTGGGTTTATGACTGCCGGGGGGGCTTGTGGATTCGTCTTTGTAGTAAATGCGGGCGGGGGTGCCGAGGAATTTTTCGAGGTTTACGGCCCTTTTGAGGGGGGCGGGACGCCAGCGATACAGAATCTGGATAATCTCGTCGGGGATGTCAATCCATCGTTTTGTGCTGACTTCCTGCTCGATGAGGTTCATCGGGAAGACGGGGGTCAGCATTTCGGGCGAGACGGGCTTGCCGTCTGGGCCAAGCGGCGGCAGCGGCGGATTTGGCAGGTCTGCGGCAAGGTTGTACCATTGTTTCGGTATGTCTTTTTCGGGCAGTTGTATTTTGACTTCCATAATAGTTCTCCAATCTGTTTAACATTGCGTTTAACAATACTGGTTTGGCTGTCATTGTTAAGGTATCGAGGCGAAACTGTCAAGCAAAATTATTCGGGAAATTTTACCCTATGTTGACGTATAATATGGCGCTATGGCATTTGACAGAAAAGATAAGACGCTGTTCAGCGGTTCGGAGCCCGGCTTCGCCTCTGGCTACGCCGAGGCAAGGCAGGCGAAAGTGGCAGCGGCGGCGCCGTTGGCGGTTCGGATGAGGCCCCGGACGCTGGATGAGTTTGCGGGGCAGTCGCATTTTGTCGGGCAGGGTAAGCTGCTTCGGCGGATGCTGGAGGCGGATGCGCTGTCGAGCTTGATATTTTACGGGCCGCCGGGGGTGGGCAAGACATCGCTTGCCAACGTTATAGCAAACCAGACAAAAGCGGAATTCCGATATTTAAGCGCTCCGGCAGCAACTGTAAAGGACATTCGGGACATTATTGCCGAGGCGAAGGACCGATTAGCTGCGACGGGAAAGCGGACTGTGCTTTTTATCGACGAGATTCACCGTTTCAACAGGGCTCAGCAGGATGTGCTTTTGGACGATGTGGAATCTGGGGTATTGCTTTTCATAGGGGCGACGACGGAAAACCCGTTTTTTGCGGTAAATTCGCCGCTTATCAGCAGAAGCACGGTGTTTTATTTCGAGCCGTTGAAGGAAGAAGATATTGTGCAGTTGCTCAAGCGGGCGATAAGCGATAAAGACAGGGGGCTTGGAAAATACGACATCGAGGCAGAAGATAAGGCATTACAGTATCTTGCGACGGTCTGCGACGGGGATGCGAGGAAGGCACTGACGGCGCTGGAGGTTGGGGTTTTGTCGAGCTCGGCCAAAGCAGGAGGTAAAATTAAGTTCGATTTGCAGACGGCCAAGGACTCGATTCAGGGAAAGACGATTGATTACGATATTACGGGCGATACGCATTACGATTTGGCAAGCGCGTTTCAGAAGAGTATGCGTGGAAGCGACCCGGACGCGACGGTCTATTGGCTTGCGAGAATGATAGCGGGGGGCGAGGACGTGCGGTTTATAGCCCGGCGGATAGCGGTTTGCGCGGCTGAGGACGTGGGTAACGCGGACCCTATGGCGACGGTATTGGCGGCGGCGGCGGTGCAAATCAGTGAATTTGTGGGTTTGCCTGAGGCGCAACTGGCGTTGGCTCAGGCGGCGATTTACGTGGCTTGTGCGCCGAAATCGAACGCCTCTGCGGCGGCAATCTGGAAGGCAGGGGGCGACGTAGTAAATCAGCCGACAGTAGCAGTGCCGAAACACCTTAAGGACAGCCATTATCCTGCGGCGAAAAAGATGGGTTTCGGGGCGGATTACAGGTATCCGCACGATTTTGCGGAGGGATTTGTAGAACAGGAATATCTTCCGGGCGGCGGGGAAAAGCATTATTACAAGCCAACGGGGCGGGGATATGAAAAAAATATACGGGATTATTTACAAAAGGTCGAAAGATTGATAAAAGAGAGTAAAGACAGAGCACAAGAGCGCAAGCCATAGGATGCCTGTGCCGTTGTTATTTTACGTTATTTTAGGATATATATGGAAAAAGCGCAATTACGGCTGGATTTTCAGAAATGCCTGATTAGCATACCTGATGAGCAGCGTAAGGAGAAAAGCCGCAGGGCCTGCCGGAACCTGATTTCAACGGCTGAATTTCAAAACGCCTCAGTGATTATGGTGTATTTATCGCTGCCGCACGAGCCGGACACTTCGGAAGCGATACTTTGTGCGTGGCAGTTGGGCAAGATTGTGGTAGTGCCGAAAGTGTCCTGGCAGCAGAGGCGTATGATACCCGTTCAGATAAACTCATTGGAGACGGGGTTTTCTACGGAGGTGGCGGGTCTGCGAAATCCGATAATCGGGACGCCTGTGCCATACGAGGATATCGACCTGGTAGTAGCGCCAGGGCTGGGATTTGACCGCAAGGGCAACCGGTTGGGTCGAGGCGGGTCTTATTACGATAATTTTTTTGCTAACAAGGACCTGCACGCGGCCAAATGCGGTTTCGCATTCATTGAACAGGTTGTGGAGTCGATACCTGTTCTGAACCACGACGTGCCGGTTGATTTTCTTGTAACCGATACTGAAGTGATGTATTTCGGGCAGTTCGGCACTGGGGCAGGAGTTGAAACAAGGAAAACAGGAATAAGCAAAAAAACCAGGGAAGGAGCATAACAAAATGGCTGTGTATCCGGGCGGATTCAATGAACAGCGTGCGACGCGGTTTCGCACGATTATTTACATTGTGATAATAATTATAGTTTTGAGCATCGCATCGGCTGTGGGTTACGTATGGGTATCGCGTCAGAAAGGGGAGGAACAATCACAGGAGACACCGGAGCAGACGATGGAAGCAGTCGAGGCGGTCGAGCAGTCGGCGGTATCCGTTGAGGCGCAACCCGAACAGAATGCTGTTACGCCTGTCGCCGCGGCGCCCGATACCAATGTAGCCGTACTTGTTGCCGAGGCAATGCGGCTTGTCAGCCAGCAGCCGGCGAAGGTAATCGAGGCAAGGGACCGTCTTAATGAGCTATTGCCGATGACCCAGGGGCAGCAGCGGGAGTCAATCAAGGAGCAAATGGCGGCGCTGTCGGAAAAGTGGCTTTTCAGCAATACGGTATTTGCGGGCGACAAACTGTGCAGCAATTACAGGGTCAGTCCCGGTGATTTATTGACCAAAATCGGCGGGATGTATAATGTGCCTTACGAGATACTGATGCAGATAAACGGAATCGACAGGCCTGAGTCGCTGCGGGCGGGGGCTGCGATGAAGGTTATAAACGGGCCTTTTAACGCGATAGTATATCGCTCGACATTTACGATGGATTTGTATCTGCAGAACACTTACGTGAAGAGTTTCAAGGTCGGATTAGGCAAGGCCGGAATGGATACACCTACGGGAAGGTGGCGGGTCAAAGAAGGCGGCAAACTGATAAAGCCGATATGGACTGACCCTTTAACGGGCAAGACGTATCATCCCAAAGACCCGGATTATCCGCTCGGCTCACGGTGGATAGCGCTTGAGGGCATCGAAGGAGCGGCGGTGGGCAGGACGGGTTTTGCGATTCACGGGACGAAGGACCCTGAACAAATCGGCAGTCCCGGCTCTCAGGGCTGTATCCGGCTGCATAACGGCGACGCGATAACGGTTTATAATCTGATGATGCCGGGAATGTCGCTTGTTGACGTAAGAGATTAGCGGCACGATAAAAGGAATTTAGGGTGTTGAACCAGGGAAAGGTTAAAAAAAGAGGAGGGAGAACAAAATTGTATGCGCTGGGGGTGTCGATTTTTGTACACGCGGCGGCGGCGGCGATTTTTGGGGTGGTGGAATTCTCACAGTCGAGCGAGAATATTCAGCAGGGGGCGGCGGTGAGTATCAGTCAGGCAAAACAATTAATGCAGACGCCGGCGGTTGTTCCTAAGCCGAAAATTATCAGCGAAAACAGACCCGCAGCGAAAACAGAGGCAAATCTCAAATCGCAAATCTCAAATTTCAAACAATTTACAAATCTTAATTATCAAACGACACCATCGGACGAAATCAAAATAGAACCGGCGGCATTGTCTTCCAGTGAAACGCAAACATCTCAAGTTGAGTTTTTCGGAAGCGTGGCGAAGGGCAGGAGGATTTGTTATGTTGTGGATTGCTCGGGCAGTATGCAGGGGTTGTGGCGGCGGGTGCGGGGGGAATTGATTGAGTCGATAGGAAGATTGGAGGCGGACCAGTATTTCTGCGTGATTGCATACGGCGGGGGAGAGGTGCGGGAATCGGGCGATGGGAAGATAGTGCGCGCGAGCAAGCGTGCGAAAAAAGAGGCATACGATTTTGTCGATTCGCTCAGGCCTGCGGGAACTACAAACGCTCTGGATGCTCTGCAGCGTGCGGCAAAGGTTAGGGACGATACAGGCACAGGGCCTGCGGTAATATATTTTTTGACGGACGGTTTCGAGTTGAATGAGCGGGACAGCGGCGGTTTTGCGCATCAGGTAATGACGATAATGAGAAGTTTTTCGCCCAAGACGCAAATCAATACGATTGGCTTCTGGCCCGGCGAGCAGGACAGGCGCACACTTGAGCGGATTGCGAAAGACAGCGGAGGGGCGTTTGTTATTGTGAACGATGGGGATGTTTCAGCGAGGGTTGCGGGAGTAGATGATGAGTAATCGGCTGACACTGAGGGTCGTTTTTTTGGTTTTGGTTCTGGCAATAGTTGGCTGGGTGATATTCGCGACGATGCGCGGCAGCTTGAAACCGGATGAAACGCAGGCGGAGGCCAATCGCACGCTTTTATGGCAATTTGTCATATCGGGCGGGCCGATTGTGTGGTTTATTTTGATGCCGATGTCGCTTGCGATGGTTTATCTTGCGGCTGATTATTGTTTAACAATCAGGCGAAAAACACTGCTGCCAGATGACGCAGCGGCCGAAGTAACGCGACTTGCGCAGGAGACGGAACTTAAGCGATTAGCGGACCGAATCGGACAAAGAGAGGATATTATCAGTGGGGCTATTGCCAAATCGATTACAAAGGGGATTGACGACTGGTTCAGAATGCGCGAGACGATGTTCGAGTCGATACAGGACGAGGCGGTGGGGCTTATGCGGCGGATTGAATGGATTAACCTGATAGGCAACGTGTCGCCGATGGTGGGCCTGTTCGGGACGGTTGTCGGGATGATACAGCTTTTTAACGCGATGGCAGAGGCGGGAGGGCAGCCACAGCCGGTGCAGCTTGCCGCGGGGATTTCAGTAGCTCTTGTAACGACGTTCTGGGGGCTATTGATTGCGATACCTGCTTTAGCGGTATATGGAATATTTCGCAATAGAATCGAGGCACTGGCCAATGAGGCGATGACGCAGGGTGAGGAGATTCTGTCGCAGGTCAGGCGCGTATTGCGAAAGCGGTTTGAGGGCGCGAGAGAAACAGCTAATCCTGCGAAATTAACAATCCGCGAGATTCCGGCCAAACCGGCCGGCGGCGGCGTGAGTCCGATTGCACGGGGCTACGATGCGAACGAGAATATTCAGCGTCAATAACGGTGAAATGCCGACGTTTAATTTGACGCCGGTAATTGATATTGTGTTTCTGCTGATAATTTTTTTTGCGGTGGTCAGCAAATTCATCGAGGCGGAGAATTTTCCGGTCGCGGTGCCCGCTGGCTGCGACTACGCCCGAAGCGAAGCCGATACGCAAATGGCGACTACGCTAACGGTTATAAAGGCGGACAGCGCGATGAGCGAATTCGCGGTCGGCTCTGAAAAGATATCGGCGGCAAACTATGAGGAGGTTGCCGAAAGAGTCGCCGAAATGATAAACGAGCGATTAAAGGCGCAGCCCGCCGAAGGCAGGACTGTAACGCTTCGTATTGACAAGGACGTTAGTTTTTCCGAGGCCCAGTATGCCTTGGCAGCACTTGCCCAAAGCGACGCCACCGACGTCCGCTTAGCGGTTATTAAAGAGCCGGGCTTAAAGCAGTAACAAATTCAACGAAGTCAGGCCGATTCTTTTTTAGCAAGTTTTTGCTTGGCAGTGGCGAGGTCTGCAATTCCATCGACGATTGACTCGGTGATGACGTATCGGGCGGGGTTGGTTTCTTCGGGCAGTTGATACATCAAATCGACCATCAGCTCCTCGGCGA
>CAYLXJ010000116.1:0-7116 GCA_964387385.1 uncultured Pirellulales bacterium | reverse complement strand
CGTTGATGCCTACGATGAAGAAGAAGTCCGCGGCGAACAGCGCAACCTGCTTCGGTTCTCGCCTGCGATTGCGCCGATAAAAGTCGGCATATTCCCGCTGGTCAACAAAGACGGTATGCCTGAAATCGCACGCAAAATATACGACGACCTCAAAGGTTATTTCGCCTGCTTTTATGACACCAAAGGCGCCGTCGGCAGACGTTACCGCAGGCAGGACGAGGCGGGCACACCTTTCTGCATCACTGTCGATGGCCAGACAACGCAAGACCAGACCGTTACCATCCGCGAACGCGACTCGATGAACCAGATCCGCATCGCAACAGACCAGCTAAAGCCTTACCTGCGCGAAAAACTGGATATGTAGAGTTCTTGCTTTTCAATCTCTGTGGCCTCTGTGGCTAAAATTATTTTTGTTCTCTGTGGCTGAAAAATGATTCTCGACACAATCGACAACGCCCGTTTTTACACAGGCCTGCACGTTCGTTTTGCAAAGGCGTTCGAAATCCTTAAAGACAAAACTTTATCGCAGAAAGATGACGGCAAATACCTTGTCGATGGCGACAATATTTATTATACGATTCAACGATACACAACCAAACCGCTAAGCGAGTGCAAATTCGAGGTACATCAAAAATATATCGATATCCAGGTCCTGCTGTCAGGCGTTGAAATCCTCGGCTACACACCTGTAAAAGAGCTTACGGTTGCGGAAGAATATAATCCCGAAAAAGACATTGCCTTTTTTGAAAAGCCAAAGGAATTTACAAAACTGCTTCTTAAGCCGGTATTTTTTTGTATCCTGTTTCCCGATGATGCTCATCTTCCGGGATGCTGCTTTGAAAAGCCAGGCAAGGTTCGCAAAGCAGTTATCAAAATCAGGATTTGATTGCTACTTGTATGCTTTCATAAAATCCTGCTGTTTGAGCCAGGATATCAATTCGTCAGCCAATATGCGGTGCTCGGCAACTCTGGGATGGTTTTTTGCCTGATATTTGAAAATAAAATGGTTGATGTTTTTGTCGGCTGATTCGATCTGCGTTACGGCTTCCTTCCACGCCTTATTAAACGGCTCGCTGTGCATACCGCCATACATGCCGCCCATTAACAGAACGATATGGGCATTCGGGTATGCGCCGCGTATTGACCGCACAAGCGAAATGTAGCCATCGGTAAAGTCCGCCGGAAACGGCTGATTATGTGTCCTCGTGAATGACTCGTCGTTAGCGCCTAAGTTCACAAAAACGATATCCGGCACCCACGATTTTAAATCAGCCGCAGGCGACGACGCCCTCGAATACAGTTTGTTCCACATCTCGCCTGCCTCGACATCGACATAGCCGGTGATAATCCCCATTCCGCTCACAGATATATTGCGATGGTCGGCCCCAAATGCCTCCGCCGTCATCGCCGCGTAACTGAGCATCCCGTTATGCGTCCGGCGGTTGTCCCACTGATCATTGGCATCATCCTCATTGCAAGCCGCGGCTGTTTTCGAATCGCCAAAAAATTCCATCCTCAATTTATATTTCACCGGCTCCGGATTCCAAACTTCGGCCCCGTCGTCAATCTGAATACCTTTAAAAGTCACATAGCCCGCGTTCGCCTCGCTGCGCTTGAACAGTACAAGATGATGACTCGCAGCACCCAGACCTGTAAACGTCGTGCCCTTTGGCGGCATCCCCTCATTGACCTCGACGACTGTAGTTTTCCCGTCAATCTCTGCATTAAAAAAGTTTTGCCAGCTCGGCTTTTCAAAAAGCAGCCCCAGCGTATCACCTTCAAAATCAATGCTGATTCGGCTCGCCTGCCAAATTATCACGGGGCTATTTACATCATTAAAATCAATCCGCCCCTCATAGCAAAACCGCCCATCCGCCGGCAAAATCGTTTGTGCCCCGTAAGTCGGTGTAACTAAACACCACGTCAGGAGCAGCACACCAAATATATAAGCAAGTTTCGTTTTCATATACTGAATTGGATACCAGCATCCCGGAACTTTGTCAACAAGAACCACAAATATGCGCTTTGCTCAAATCCCTTTGACTGTTACAATTAGCCGCGAAATAACCAGAGGATAAAAATGGATGAGCAGGCACAAATTGAAGTAAAAGGTAAAAAGCCGGGCATTTTACGCAGAGTCATTTGGTGGGTCTGGGTGATATTGCTCATATTGTTATTAGCGGCTTGCCTGATATTGGCCACTCCCTGGAAAGTCATTACCCTTATCGCAATTTTCCTCGCAGCAGCAACAATCCTTCCGCGAACATTTCGTAAATGGTTCTGGCTTGGCGTGGGAGTTATAATTATTGCCCTTATTGTCTGGATTTTCCTGCCGGAAGATAACAAGGGCTGGCGGCCATACACATTCAGCAAAGAAGCCGCCGAACTGCAGGCCAGATACGCCGTTCCCGATTCCGAAAACGCTGCGATTATCTACAACCAAATCCTCGAAACCTGGAAACAAAAAGAACCAAACGAGCCGAACCTGCCGGACTGCTGGTTTGATTATGCGAAATACGGCCCCTGGCTCAACAAAGACCAGCCAGAAATCGCAGCATACCTGTGGTATCGCCGTGATACAATCGAAGGCCTTTTGCAAGCGGCGCAATTCGATAAATGTTCATTCCCAATTGTAGCCACCTCGACAGATTTTAGTAAAGATTTGCAGCGCCTTTCCACAACGCGGCAGTGGGCGTACCTGCTTATCGCCGCAGGCAATAATGCTCTGGGAGAAGGAGACGTGAACGAAGCCATGGAAAAATACCGTGCCGTTCTTCAAATTGGTCAACATATGTCTCAACAGCCGCAAATCGTGGATATGCTTGTTGGTATCGCATGTGAAGCATTAGGTTTGGGCGGTATAAATAGCTTTGTAATCCTCGGGGACGCAAATGAACTTTATTTAAAGGAATTAGAACAAGCTGTAACAAACATTAAGCACGACTGGAGTTTTGATTTGCCGGGTTTTATCGACTCGGACAAATTAATGTTCAAAAATATGTGCGGGTGGATGTGGTATCAGGTCGATGCAAAAGGAAGGACAAGATTAACACGTGACCCTGCTGCGATGATAAGAGAAATGTACAAAGAAGAATTGTCTTCCGAAAATGCTGAAGATATTAACGCCATGGCGGCTTTGCAAAAATGGATTAACCCCGGCTTCTTACGCAAAAAACTCTTCAAGGCATTCGCAATTCTATATTGGTTCTATGCGCCTGCAACACCGGATAAATTCAGCAAGATTGTAGATAGACGTTATGAAAACAATTATAAAATGACTAAACCCGATTTCGACTGGTCAAAAGAACCAAAGGAAGTTCCGATAGAATCACTTTTTCGATTTAATTTTAAATTAAACTTTCGGCGACTCTCCGAAACAATGGCAAAAACAAACGAAACCCTATATTTTCAAATTCACGACATCTACCTGAAAAGGTTGGCCGAACAGAGAGGAACGCTATTGATAATTGCGATTAGACGATACAAAAACGCAAACGGGCATTGGCCGGAAAAACTTGAAGATATAGAAAATTACGTTCCCGCAGAAATCCTCATCGACCCGATAAACTGCGGGGCTTTTGTGTATAAACTCACCGAAGATAACTTTACGCTTTACAGCAGAGGCAAAAACAATATCGACGAAGACGGAGAATACGAAGACAAATACAGCGATGATTATCTAAAGCATGAAATAATCAAGGACGACGAAATGATTTGGCCAAAGGGTAAGAAAGCAAAGACAGAGGAGGAAAAAGTAAATGCAGAATAGCGATAGGACTTTTATTTCGAAACTCAATGAAAAGAATGGTCAGATTGTTTCGCTTGCCGGCTGGATTTATCAGGCACGGTCCAGTGGCAAGGTGCAATTCATTATCTTGCGCGATGGCTCCGGCTTATGCCAGTGCGTTGTTGAAAAAGGCAAAATACCCGATGACCTGTTTGAAAAACTAGAACATCTCGGACAGGAATCGTCGCTGACAATTACAGGGCTTGTTCGGGCGGAGCCGAGGAGCGTCGGGGGATATGAGCTGGCGGCTACAAACGCTGAAATTATACACGCCACAACTGATTACCCGATAACACCGAAAGAGCATGGCATTGATTTTCTTCTAAAGCACAGGCATTTGCACCTCCGCAGCAGCAGGCAGTGGTGCATCGGCAAAATCAGGCATACCGTCATCGACGCTATAAGACGATTTTTCAACGATAACGGCTTCACGTTAGTCGATACGCCGATTCTTATGGCGGCCGCAGGCGAGGACCAGCAGTCGCTTTTTGAGGTCGATTACTTCGGCGAGCCGTTATATTTGACGCAGACGGGCCAGTTGCATCTCGAATGCGCCGCTGCAAGCTTCGGCAAGGTTTATTGCTTTGGCCCGACGTTTAGGGCGGAAAAAAGCAAGACACGCAGACATCTCACCGAATTCTGGATGGTGGAACCCGAAGTCGCCTTTATCGATTTAGACGGCCTTCTGGAATTAGCTGAAAATTTCGTCTCTTATATCGTCGCCCGCGTTTTACAGGATAACCGCAGCCAGCTCGAAACATTAGGCGCCGACATCGCGGGTCTTGAAAACATAAAGCCCCCCTTCTACCGATTGACTTACACTCAGGCGGTCGAAATTCTGACAGGTGAAAAAACAGCCAAATTTATGGCTGAACAATTCTCGCAGCTCAACCAGCAAAAAGAGACAATTGAAAAACGAATCGCCGAACTCGAAACCGAGCAGAAAGGCCAAATCAAACAGTGGAAGCGAGATAAAAACGCGGCTGAATTGATTGACCTGCGGAGCCAACTCGAAGAAGTGAACATCAAAATCGAAAACAATCCCAAACACGCCAGATTAGCCGCGGAATTTCGCTGGGGCAAGGACCTCGGCGGCTCGGATGAGACGATTATCTCCCAAATGCACGACAGGCCTGTATTCGTTACCCAATACCCCAAACAGGCCAAGGCGTTTTATATGAAGACCGACCGGACAAACGACAAGGTCGTCCTGAATTTCGATATGCTCGCCCCGAAGGGCTTCGGCGAAATCATCGGCGGCTCGGTCAGGGAAGACGATTATAATATGCTCCTCAATCGCATCGAGGAAAAAGGCCTCAAGCCGCAAAATTACCAGTGGTATCTCGACCTGCGAAAATACGGTTCAGTCCCTCACGGCGGATTCGGCCTCGGCGTCGAACGAACCATCGCCTGGCTCACAGCAGAACCACACATCCGCCAGTGCATCGCCTTTCCCCGTATGATGGACAAGGTTTACATCTAACTAAAAACCTAAAATGCAAAATGTAAAACCTAAACCTGCAAACCGTAAATTTTCAGTTTTGGTTTTGAACTTTAAGCTTTAACTTTTAAGTTAATGGAAACCTGGACAATACAGAAACTGCTCAACTGGGTTACTGAATATTTCAACGGCAAAGGCATAGACGCCCCGCGCCTAAGCGCCGAGCTTTTGCTTTCGCACGTTCTTAACCTAAAACGTATCGAACTTTATACTCAATTTAATAGAATCGTAGAACAGGATAAGCTGACCGAACTTCGGGAACTGGTCAAACGTGCCGCCGAGCACGAGCCGATTGCATACCTGACAGGAAAAAAGGAATTTTACTCCCTCGAATTTGAAATAACCCGCAATTGCCTTATCCCGAGACCTGAAACAGAGCTGCTCGTCGAGCGGGCAATCGAATTCCTGCGAAAACGTAACGGCCCGCAATCGATTTGCGACCTTTGCACGGGCTGCGCCTGCGTAGCTATTTCAATAGCGAGAAACTTCGCAAATTGTCAGGTCGTCGCTACTGATATTTCAGGCCCTGCTCTCGAAGTAGCAGAGCGAAATATAACTAAACACGGCTTAGGCAATCGAATCAAGCTTCTCAAGGGCGACCTGTTTGAGCCGATTATTCCGGGCTTAGGCCCCGCTAAATTCGACCTGATTGTCTGTAATCCGCCTTACGTCAGCGAGCCGGAATTTGCGAAACTGGCCAAAAACGTCCGCGATTACGAACCCAAAATCGCTTTGGCCGCCGGCCACGACGGGCTGGATGTTATTAAAAGAATCGTCGCCGAAACCGGACAATTTCTTAAACCGTCCGCCGCATTAATGCTTGAAATAGGCAACGAACAGGGTTTCGCCGTCCAAAAGCTGCTCGAAAACTCAGGCGGATTCGAAAATATCTCAATTGAAAAGGATTACAATAACCTCGACCGGCTGGCCGTCGCAGTAATAAAAACCTCACAAAATGCAATTTGGCATTGATATTTTCCTGCAAAATTTAGGTTTTTCCCCCGCCCCGTTAAAAATTTTTATAATCTATAAGCTCTTGTGAAATATACAGTTATGATACACCAACATATAGAAGGGCCTATAAAATAGCAATAAATTTGCATTTTCTTTTGCTTTGTGATTTAATGATATCAAGTCACACCCGCTAAAATCACACCTACGGCGGTTGAACGAGAAGAGTAGTTATTTTAGAAGGAGAGCGGATGATGCGTAGATTTGGGGGTACATTTCTTATTTTTCTTATTTTATTTTTAGCGGCTCCGTTTGCGAAAGCAACTATTACAAGCTGGAACTGCGATGATGATGGAGACGGTGCCATTGTAATGGATACGCCTGTCATGACTGATTTAGGTGGTGGTGAATACGAGCTTTCTATGGCCGGTGTGCAGTACTGGTATCCGGCGCATGTTGAGGGCGACTTCACTGCTACACCCGATGACCCTATAGTTCGTTTCATCGAGGATATTGAAAATGACACGACTTTTGCATGGACGGACTACCATATCGCCATAGGTATGAGTAATGAGTTCTCAATTCTGAGTACTGGTCTGATGATGCCTGATGGCTGGACGGCAGTAATTACAGCACCATCATCCGGCCAGCCGTTGCCTAATGGCGGCACAGGATGGCTCGGGATGATTGATTACTATATGGATTCCGGCCTTCCAGTTGCGATAGGCGATATCGGAACATTCGGCTTTAAAATCTCTTTCGTAGGAAGCATTGCTTTCTGCACAGAGCAGATTCCGACGCCTGAGCCGGCGACCATTATGATGCTTGGTCTCGGCGCCTTATCTGTAATCAGAAGGAAAAAGGCATAAGAGCCGCA
>CAYLXJ010000115.1:0-7120 GCA_964387385.1 uncultured Pirellulales bacterium | reverse complement strand
GTCCCGCCAGAATCGCGAAATCCGTCAGGTTGACAATCGGCTCACCGCCGAGGTTCGGGGAAGGCAACAAATCACCCGGCGGCGTTAAAAGCCACCAGTCCGCCAAAATGTTCAAATCGCCGATTCCTATCAGGCCGTCGGCCTCAAGGTCGAGGTCGGCCGGCACAGCAGTATTGACGTCCGCAAAATCAGTCCCGAAATAAACATCGTGCCCGTTTACCTCAGCGGCATAGTCGCCCGGCGACCAGTTCAGCGTGATATTGACCGGAACATCGTCTTCGCCATTGTCGGGGAACCCGTTCCATGCCTTGTCGGGATTTGTCCGCAATAATTTGAGAATATCAAACTGGGAAAGCGCACAGTTATATATCCTGAAGTCATCGATTTTCCCATACCAGTCCGGATACGGGTAAATAACGCCTCCCAGCATAAAGTTGTTTACGTCGGGCATCGGCTCCATCTGGCCTGTCCGCTCATCCACTTTTAAGCCGTTGTGGTAAAGCGTCAGCGTATGGGCGTTGACGTCCTTGATAAAGACATAATGGTTCCAACTTCCGGCGTATGCATTGGGGTCGCCCGGCGCCCAATAAACGCTTTCTTCGTCTTTTCCAATATCAATGGCTGCGTCAGGCCTGGGGATATGCGCGCGCAATTGCAGCCAGTTGTATTGAGGCCAGTTAAGTCCTGGCGTTTTGGCGCAGCCCCAGGGGCCGGGCCAGTTACTCCCCGGCGGATGATTGGGGTCCTGGTTTACCCAAAAGGCGATGCTCATCTGGTCGCCAATAAGGTCCCAAACACCATTTGGGATACGGACATACTGTTTTGCAGTAAAATTGGCGCATCCGTTCGAGTCGAACCCCCCGCCCGGCTGCCAGATTGAGGGGCCGCTTCCGAGCGTTACCGTTGCGTTAAATCCATTGCCGGATGAATCGTATGCTATGAAGCCGGAGGTTTCGTTGAACTTCCACCATCCGATTGGTTCAGCCGCCAAGGCCTGGTTCGGTCTTTCTTTCCACAAGAGGCCGCAAATTAACACAAATAACGCGATTCTAATCCGCATATAGATCCGTGGCTATAAAATTTGAGGGTGGTTTAATCATTATAGCATTTTTGCCCCTCTAAACCAAGCCCCGCAGCTATTTAAAAGAGTAAAGACAATGGTCAGGTGTTTTGATGGTTGTCCAAGATTTTGAGAACTTCGGCGGGGGTTTTGACGAGGATTTTAGCGCCGGCGGCGAGGAGTTCGTCTGCAGGGCGGTAGCCCCAGAGGCAGCCAACGGGATACATTGCCGCATTGACGGCAGTTTTCATATCGGTATTGGTATCGCCGAGATAGAGAAACTGTTTGGGCGGGATATTGAGTTTTTTCGCGATTTGCAGGGCGCTTGTCGGGTCGGGTTTAACCGGAACATCAGGGATGGCACCTTGAACGATTTCGAAACGAGAGGCGGAAAGAAGCTTTTTGACCATAATTTTTGTGAAATGGTCGGGTTTGTTCGATAGGATAACCATAGGCAGTCGGCGTTTCGACAATTCCGTGAGAAGTTCGGGTATGCCGGGATAGGGCTTTGTATTTTTGTGCCAGCACTTATCGTAGATTTGCTCTGAGAATTCGGCAACTTTTTTGATAAGTTCGGGGCGGTGTGCGGACTCGGGCAATGCGCGTCTTGCCTCGGTTTCGACGGAATCGCCGATGAAATATTGATAAGCTTCAAGGGGGTGGGGCGGAAATCCGAAGTGCGCAAGAGAGGCGTTCATCGCGTCAGCCAGGTCGATAAGCGTATTGAGCAGCGTGCCGTCGAGGTCAAACAATATGGCCTTGAACATCGTCGTACCGCCCGCGTTACGTGCCTTCGCCGAAGTCGGAGAGATATTTTTTCTGCTCAGGCGTCAGTTTGTCGATGGTGTTACCCATCGATTTCAGTTTCAGGGTACAGACGGCGTTTTCGATTTCGATGGGAACGTTATAAACGGCTGCTGTAAGCTTGTCGGCGTTTTTGACGACGAATTCGGCCTCGAGGGCCTGGGTGGCGAAGGACATATCCATAACGGAGGCAGGATGGCCTTCGGCTGCGGCGAGGTTAATCAATCGTCCTTCGGCGAGGAGGTAAATACGTCTTCCATTTTTAAGGATGAACTCATCGACGTGGTTGCGGACGTTGCGGTTAATTTTTTTGCTGAGTTTGGTCAGGGCGGGGATGTCGATTTCGACATTGAAGTGGCCTGAATTCGCGACGACGGCTCGGTCCTTCATAACGCGGAAATGTTCGCCGCGGATGACGTTTTTATTGCCGGTCAGGGTTACGAACAGGTCGCCGATTTTCGCCGCCTGGCTCATAGGCATAACGTCGAAGCCGTCCATTGAGGCCTCGATTGCCTTGATGGGGTCGATTTCGGTAACGATAACGACGGAACCCATACCCTTACATCTCATAGCGAAGCCCCTGCCGCACCAGCCGTAGCCGGCGACGACGACTTTCGAGCCGGCCATTAAAAAGTCAGTTGCGCGGATGATGCCGTCAACGGTTGACTGGCCCGTCCCATAGCGGTTATCGAAGAGGTGCTTGCTCGCGGCGTCGTTTACGGCAATAACGGGAAATTTCAATCTGCCAGATTTTTCCAGCGCCCGCAGGCGAATGACGCCGGTTGTGGTTTCTTCCATACTGGCGATGACCCGACCTGCGTCTTTTGTCCTTGTGGTATGCAATTCGGTAACGAGGTCGGCGCCGTCGTCGAAAGTGATTACAGGCTTATGGTCGAGGGCGGCGTGAATGTGCTTATAGTAGGTCTTGCGGTCCTCGCCGCAGATTGCGAAGACGGGAATGCCGAAATCCTTGACTAATGATGCGGCAACGTCATCCTGAGTGCTGAGTGGATTCGACGCGCAGAGGACAACGTTAGCTCCTGCTGCCTTGAGTGTCCGGGCAAGGTTGGCGGTTTCGGCAGTGATGTGAAGGCAGGCGGAGACGTTTTTACCGGCCAGAGGTTTTTGTTTGGCGAACCTCTCTCGAATTGAGGCGAGGACGGGCATATCGTTATCGGCCCAGAGGATTCTTTTTTTGCCGCCGGCGGCGAGTTTGATGTCAGCGATATCGAATTTCATTACAGTTTCCCTTTCAAGCGTGAAATTACTTTTTAACAAAACGTCATTCCGAGCGAGCGAAGCGAGTCGAGGAATCTTTTTTTATAGATTTCTCCGCTTCGCGATGCTTCGCATCGCTACGGTCGAAATGACAAATAGCAACAAAAAACAGTAAAGCGAGTAGTATATAGGCCGGGCGGTCGTTTTTCAAGCTAAACCAGCGATAACTTGTAAAAAGAGGGGCTTGGAATTATAATTGTGTTATGTTTGAGGCATTGACGGAAAAATTCGGTTCGGTATTCAGGTCGCTGTCGGGCAGGGGCAGAATCACCGAGGCGAACATTTCGGACGCGGTGCGCGACGTCCGCAAGGCGTTATTGGAAGCGGACGTCAACTATCAGGTTGTAAAGCAATTCTGCAAAGACGTTCAGCAGGCGGCTATGGGAGCGGAGGTAATCAAGTCGCTGCACCCTGGGCAGGTTTTCGTCAAAATTGTCAATGACGAGCTGACAAAAATGATGGGGCCTGTCGATACGAATATTTATTACGTTTCGCCGGGGCCGACGCTGATACTATTGGCCGGCTTACAGGGCTGCGGCAAGACAACGACGGCGGCGAAATTAGCCAAATACGTTGTCGATAAGGGCAAAAAGCCGCTGCTTGTGGCCGATGACCTGCAAAGGCCCGCGGCCATCGAGCAGTTGATTACGCTTGGTCAGCAGTTGAATATCCCTGTTTACAGCGAGCGGAGCCAGGACGCGGTGAGGGTGGCGAAAAACGCGGTATCGCAGGCGAAGCAAACCGGTGTTGACGTAGTGATTCTCGATACGGCGGGCCGGCTGCACGTCGATGAGGAAATGATGACGCAGATAAGCGACGTGGCAAAAGCGATTGAGCCGCATCAGATTTACCTTGTCTGCGATTCGATGACGGGCCAGGACGCGGTTAATTCAGCGAAGGAATTCAACGAGCGATTAGAGCTGGATGGGGTCATACTGACCAAATTAGACGGCGACGCGAGAGGCGGCGCGGCGTTAAGCGTCAAGGCGGTAACGGGCAAGCCCATAAAATTTATCGGCGTGGGCGAGAAATTAGACAAGCTCGAGGAATTTCATCCTGACCGGATGGCAAGCCGGATTCTCGGGATGGGCGATGTTGTAACGCTTGTCGAGAGGGCGCAGGAGCAGTTCGACGCCGAGCAGGCGGCGAAAATGCAGGAGAAAATGGCCAAGGGCAGCTTCGGCTTCGATGATTTTTTGCAGCAAATGCAGGCGGTAAAAAAAATGGGCGGGATGAAGGACCTGCTCAAGCTGATGCCGGGGGGCGGGCAGTTAGGCGAGCTTGATTTCGATGAGAACGAGCTGAAGAGGATGGAAGGGATTGTGCATTCGATGACGCCCGTCGAAAGGCGGGACCCGGACATTATCGATTCGTCGAGGCGAAGAAGGATTGCCGCCGGCTCGGGCGTGCAGCCAAACGACGTTTCGGGTCTGGTCAAGACGTTTATGCGAAGCCGGGATATGTTAAAAGCGATGTCGGGCGGCAAATTAGCCGGATTGAAGGCGCTTTTTTCGGGCGGGATGAATCTCGAATCATTAAGTCAGGCAATGTCGTCGGGCAGGAAAATCAAGCAGCGCTCGAGGCGCAAGCAGGTCATTATCCGCAGAGGTAAGAAAATACGTCGTTAAGAGCCAACATTTCAATCGAGCAGTATCTCGGAAAGGTGTCCCGTTTTGCCGGCAGCGAATACGGCCGGCTTGTGCGCGAGCAGTTCGCGGACAATACTGGTTCGAGCGAGCTCGGTATGCTGGCAAGCCCCACTAAAGATGAGCTTGAGCAGTTGCGCCGGGCGGTGGCGATTATGACCGACGATGAGAAGTCCAGCGCCGACAAATTGACCGAAGAACAAATCCACAAAATCGCCGCCGACGCGAAGGTCGAGCCGGGTTTGCTTGCCATATTTCTCAACGGCTACGCCCTGCACCACAAGAAGTGTGGACTGTAAATCACCGATTTTGCGCCCTTTACAAGCTCCCAAAAAGGGCTAAAATGCCTGCGATGGAAAGGATAAAAATCTACGATACGACGCTTCGCGACGGTATGCAGACCGAAGGGGTGAGTTTTTCTCTCGAAGACAAGCTCGCCATCGCCCGTTATCTTGACGGGCTGGGCTTTGACTATGTCGAGGGGGGGTATCCTGCATCGGGTCCTAAAGAGGCGCAGTTTTTTGAAGAGCTGGCGAGGACGGGATTTCGCAATTGCAAACTCGCCGCTTTCGGAAGCACGCGAAGAGCCGACACGAAAGTCGAGGATGACGCGTCGCTTAACGCGATTCTGGCCTGCAAGTCGCCTGCAGCGACAATCGTGGGCAAGACCTGGGACCTGCACGTTACGAGCGTGCTTGGCTGCTCGCTGGATGAGAACGTAAAATTGTGCGCCGAGTCGGTTGCATATCTCAAAAAGCACGGGCTTGAGACGATTTTTGACGCGGAGCATTTTTTCGACGGCTACAAGGAAAACTCGGAATACGCGATGAAAGTTTTGCGTGCGGTAGCCGAGGCGGGGGCGGACGCGATAGCCCTTTGCGATACCAACGGCGGGACAATGCCCAATGTCATTTGCGAAGTCACAAAGCAGGTCTGTAAGGAGCTTGCGCCGACGACGATAGGGATTCATTCTCATAACGACTGCGACTGCGCTGTCGCAAATACCTTAGCGGCGGTCCGCGCGGGCGCCCGGCACGTGCAGGGAACAATGAACGGACTGGGCGAAAGGTGCGGCAACGCTAATTTGTGCACGGTCATTCCGAACCTCGCTTTCAAGATGGGTTTCAGCGTGCTGACGCCTGAAAAAATCAAGGCACTGACCGAGGCGTCGAGGTTCGTTTTTGAGATTTGCAATGTGACGCCCGTGGCGAATATGCCTTACGTGGGTGAAAGCGCGTTTGCCCACAAGGGGGGGCTGCACGTTGACGCCATCCGCAAAAACAAACGCACATACGAGCATATCGACCCCGCGCTGGTAGGCAACGAACGGCGTTTTCTCATAAGTGAGTTGAGCGGCAAATCGAACGTTCTGGCAGAGCTTGAAAAGGCCAAAATCACACAGGACTGGAAGCTTGCCCGGAAAATCCTTCAAAGGGTCCAGGAGCTTGAGAACGAGGGCTATCAGTTCGAGTCGGCCAACGCGAGCTTCGATTTGCTAATCCGCAAAATCATGGGCACGTATAAGCCGGCTTTCGAGCTTATAAAATACACTACAAACGTCGAGAAAACCAATACCACCCATATTATTACAGAGGCGACGGTCAAGCTGAAGGTCGATGGGAAGATCGAGCACGTCGTCGGCGAGGGCGACGGTCCCGTCAACGCGCTGGACGCCGCCCTGCGAAAGTCGCTTGAGAATTTTTACCCGAACATCAAGGACATACACCTGATTGATTACAAGGTCCGCGTTGTAAACGCCAAAGAAGGCACGGCTGCCCGCGTCCGCGTTATTATCGAGTCACGCGACAAGACCGACATCTGGGGCACTGTAGGCGTTTCGGAAAATATCATCGAGGCAAGCTGGCAGGCGCTGGTCGATTCGGTCGAATACAAGCTTCTGAAAGACCGCAGATAATCGGCTTAAACGCCCTTTTTGAGCCGATTTCGGGCCTTATGCGCCATAAAAATCCCGTTATTTCCTTGACGCGAACCTCAAATTTACGTATAATAAAATAATCGCAGCGGAAAAAATGCGGGAAAAGGTCTCATTTTAAAATGCTTATAGGATTAAAACTTGTAAAACACAAGGAGGGGTGTTGATGTTTCGGCTAAGGATTTTTTCTAAGGGGGTTTGTGCGGTTATTTTTGCCGCGAGCTTGATTTTGACCGGTGCGCCGGCGTTCTGCAAAGTCAAAGCCAGGCCCTCCTTGGTCCCGAAAAGAAACCCCGACAAGCCGGCGAGCTTCTCCGTCAAAGTCGATGATTTGGCCTTTGTAGATGTGATTGTGCCCGAGGGGATCGACCTGAACAAGATTACCAAAGAAGACAAAGA
>CAYLXJ010000114.1:0-7184 GCA_964387385.1 uncultured Pirellulales bacterium | reverse complement strand
GCCGACTTTTTGTCTTGCGGCGACCTGCTCGACGAAGGCCTCCAAGCGTGTTGTCAGGGTAACGTCTTCCTGGCCGTCGAAGCTGAGGTTGAGAATCGGCATTTCCGAGCAATCGGCGCTCAATCGCCTCGTTTGCGTGCTGACAATGGTCGAGGGCATACAGGTGAAAGGCATAACGTTGACTACTCCTCCGAAGCCCTCTTGGTAATACTCCGCCATTTTGCCTATGCTCAGGATTGCCTCGCCCTCAAATGACGCATCTATATACGGTTTTGCCAGGCCTATGACGTGCTCGACGGGCAGTTCGGCCAGTCGGCCGAATTTTTTCTCCAAAGGCGCGGCCAGCGTCCGTTCGATTCTGTGCTGGAAGAAATCCTGGATCGCGTTGGTGAAGAAATTTTTCAACTGGCCTCTGCGTCTGGCCATTTTGCTCCGCGTAAAGTTCGTGTAGTAAATCCATTCTGCCAGCGAGGCAAGGTCGCAGGCGGCACCGAGTTCCTCAAGCCGATTTATAATACTGAGATTAGCGAACGTGTGATTGCGGACGTAAATTTCGCCGACGATTCCGATTCTCGGCTTCTGGACGTTGTGGTTCATTTCGACCGCGGCAAATTCTTCAGCGAATGACTCGACAAGTTTAACCATTTCTGAAAGCAGCTCGCGTTTCTCAACTGCTTCGACCCAGCGATTGAGGCACTTCTGGTAAACTTCCTGCGCTTGTTTCGGCTCAACAGCAAAAGGCCGGATTCGCAGAATCAACCTCTGCAAAAGGTCTATTCCCACCACAGCCGTCCATATATCTTTCATAAATACGCTAAGCCCCGTGTCGCCGAAGTTTCTCGCCAGGTCCCTGTAAAAATTGCTGTCCTGGTTTGGCGCGATTACAACCGCGTCATCATACCCCGCGTATTTCAAAACGAGGTCGTGCATACAATGATACAGGCCAAACCTGCAGGGGCCGGACGTGCTCGGCATAAAAAACGCGGCTTTGCTTGGGTCGCTGCCTTGCCTGCCCAAAACCTTCAGCATCTCGCCGCTGGTTATCGCGCAGGGCAGGCACTCCTTGCCCGTCGTGAAAGCGCGTCCGGCCATGAGCGCCTGCTCATCGGCCATCGGCATAACCTCCGCCGATTGCCCGTATGCCCTCAAACACGCCGCCAGCCCATATGACGCATCGCTCATATAAGGCACGTATAACGTTCTTTTCGATGTTGAAGCAAAACCGGTGACTCGTGACTCGTGGCTCGTGACTCGAGGTTCGAGCGACGGTTTGTAGTTTTTCAAGCTCTCGAGGAAGGCCTCGATGCGTGTAATTACTCCCGCGTCGGCAGAGTGCTCGTCAATTTCGAGCTGCAGGCAGGGCTTGTCGCCCATTATGTCCTTGAAGAAAGGCATCAAAAACGAATCAGGTCCGCAACTGAAATTCGACAGATATACGGCGAACAGACGCTTGTCGCGTTTTATGATTTCCGCCGCCCGCAAAATCTTTTGTCCGTATGACCAGTAAATCGAGCTGTGCAGCGATTCATTACTTAAGGGGGCGTCATTAAAATCGAGCATATCGATTGGTATGATTTCGACGCCCGTATCGGCGAATTTCTTAGGCAATTGCAAACTGACGCCGTCGTCACAGCCGTTATATGGCCTGCTGACCAATATAAACAGCTTTTCGTCTTGCCCGATTTGTTTGAGAATATCTCTTCCTTTTTCTTTTAGTGACTGCTCGAAACCTCGCTGCGCCTCCAGGCCCCTTTCCATCGCCCGCTGCGCTTTCGTTGACGAAACATTCAGTTGCCTGCCGAGTTCCGTGAACGACTTTTTCGCAAGCTTATCCCCTTCACCTAAACGCAATGAACAAATGAGGAGTTTACTTTTTCCCAGTTTGTCGCCAAACGCCGACTTGACCTGGTACGGGAACGACTGGACGTAGGGGCAGAAATGATTGTGCTTGTTGGTCTCGAAATTGGCTGTGGTGGAAACGACACTCGGCAGGAATATGTAATCCACGCCCTTCTCGATTAGCTCGACGACGTGTCCGTTTCCTACTTTTATGGGAAAACAGGGCTGTGCCGTGACTGATTCAACGCCCTTGCGAATCGTTTCTTTGCTTGTTCTGCCGGACAAAACGACTTCAAAATCCAGTTCCTTAAAAAATCGCGAGAACAGCGGCAGCAGCTGCCACGACGACAACGCCATCGGAATACCAATAGTTTTAGATTGCCGATTGCTGATTGCAGATTTTTGATTCAGCCCGGTAAATTCGAGCATCTTTTCCTGACGATATTTGAAGGCATTAAACCGGCTTTTTCTTTCGACGCCTTTCTTCAGGTTATACCTGTCGCAACGGGAGCCGTAATATAACGGCTCGGAACCGGCAAGCTGGACTTTCTTAATCTCGCAGTGGTTCGAGCAGTGCTCACACATAAATGATTCTACTGTGTATTCGGCGTGGACAAGGTTCTCAAAGCCCTTGAATTTGCTTTTCGTCTGTTGATTTTTCTCCATAAACTCAGCGGCGATTGCGGCTGCGCCGAGGGCACCTGTAACCTCGTGGTGTTCGGGGACCATAATTGGCTTGCCTGTTACCGTTTCGAAAGCCGCCCATACAGCCTTATTGAACGCAGTGCCCCCCTGGAAGCAGATGCTATCCCCTATTTTACGCCGCCCCACGACGCGATTGAGATAATTTGCGACTATCGAGTAGCTTAGTCCAGCTACGAGGTCTTCGGTAGCGGCCCCCTGCTGCTGATAACTGAGCAGGTCCGATTCCATAAACACCGTGCATCGCTCGCCAAGTTTTATCGGCGATTTGCTCGCGAACGCCAGTTTCGCAAACTCGTCCTTGATGCTTATACCCAGGCGCTGCGCCTGCTCTTCGAGAAACGACCCCGTGCCTGCCGCGCAGGCATGGTTCATTTCGAAATCCACGACTACTCCGTTATTGAGCGATATGTATTTGCTGTCCTGCCCGCCTATTTCGAATATGGTATCGACTTTCGGATTGACGATGGCAGCACCCGTCGCCTGGGCAGTGATTTCATTTATAACGACATCTGCGCCGATAAAATCGCCCGTCAGGTATCGTCCTGAGCCGGTGCTTGCTGCGCCTATGATTTTGACTTTGTTTTTGACCTGCTCACCAATTGACTGCATTACCTGTTGAATCGCATCCAAAGGCCTGCCCGCCGTCATCAGGTAAATCTTGGCCAGTATCCTTTTCTCCCTGTCCATCACCACCGCTTTGGTGCTCAATGACCCCACATCAACGCCGATATATGCCTCAATCGGCTGCGTCGCTTTTGCCAGCAGGTCGCTATAGACGGTATTTGTCGGCGGCGGCAGAACTGGTTTTGCAAGCGGCTCACGGCGGGGAGCGTTTTGGAGCGACGAACCTTGCCTTGCGATATATGCCTCAATTTCACTGACTAATATTGAGGCCTGACTGTTTTGTCGAAGCGACTTGCCTTTAGCGACCAAAATCGCACCCATTGCCCCCGTGAAAAAATGTGCATCGGGAACAAGAATGTCGCCGTCGTGCGTTTCAAAAACATCAGAAATCGCTTTAACGACGCCCGCGTTGGCAGCCACGCCGCCTGTGAAAATCATCGGCTTTACAAATTCCCTCCCGCAGCCGAGGTTGCTTTTGAGGTTTCTCGCAAGCGCGAGGCAAAGCCCCGCCAGGATGTCGCTGACGGGCGTCGCCTGCTGCTGGAGGTGAATCATATCGCTCTTCGCGAAGACCGAGCACCGCCCCGCCATTCGCGGCACGCTTTTGCTTTCCATCGCCAATCGGCCGAACTCATCCTCAATATTGATTCCCAGTCGTTCCGCCTGCTGGTCTAAAAACGACCCCGTCCCCGCAGCGCAAACCGTATTAAGCGCAAAATCCCTGACTCGCCCCGCCCCGGGCTCTTTGTGCAGGAAAATGAGTTTGCTGTCCTGCCCTCCCATTTCAATGACAGTGGCCTTATTTATATCAGGATAAATAAGCGCTATCGCCGCCGCCTGCGCCGCAACCTCGTTTACAAAAGGTATCCCCAGGACCTTTGCCGGCAGTCGCGCCGCTGAGCCGGTCGCGGCGATTAATTCCACGTTTGCCGGATTTATTTTTTCAAAAACCCACTTAAGCTGCCCGCGTAACGTCTCTACGGGCTTTCCCTTCGTCCTCTTGTAATCCGACACGACGATATGATTCTCATTGTCGAGAACCACAACGTCGCTGCTGGTTGAGCCGATGTCAATACCGATGCTTAGTCCTTTCGCCCCGGCCTTTCGCAGCCGCTCAACGTCGTGATGTTCGCTTCTCCCTGACTGTATAATTTCCGGCTTTCTTTGCTCCATAGGCACATTCCCTTGTTTCTATAATAAAATCGATAATCAGAGCGTTTTAATATAGCGTATTTTTTGCTTTTTCACAAGCGGGCTTTTTATTTGCGAGGGATGTATCTGCTTTTATTTTTTAAGATTATTCAGCAGTGTCTTTCGCATAAGGTCAATATTCGCGGCTTTACCTGTGAACAGCTTGAACTGTTCAGCGGCCTGGTTAACAAACATATCGAGGCCTGAGATTGTTTTGCAGCCGAGCGCTTTGGCCTGCTTCAAGAGAAGGGTTTCTGCGGGATTATAAACAGTATCGAAAACGGCCATATCCTTATTCAAAAGTTTCGAATCGACAGGCGTCGCGTTTATGTTCGGGTGCATACCTATACTTGTGCAATTTATGACAAGTTTTGCCTTGAGCTTTTTCAAATCAGCAAGGCCTGCGTAATCGCATTTGAACTCGTGAGTCAGCTTCTTTGCCCTTTCGACAGTCCTGTTATAAATTATAACTTTGGCCTTCGCGTCGGCCAAACCGGCAACAATTGCCCTTGCTACACCTCCTGCCCCGATTACGGCAACGGGCATTTTCTTCAAGCCGGCACGGTCAGTGCCAAGTCCGGCTGTAATCGTGTCAAGCGCGGCCGAACAATCCGTGTTATAAGCCGACAACTTTGAGCCGTTAATGACGATGGTATTAGCAGCGCCGATTTTTTCAGCTAATGGGTCAACTGTGACCTGTTTTGATTTAACGTAACCAAGAGCGTTTTCCTTGTGAGGAATCGTTACGCTAAGCCCGTGAAAATTAAGCCAGGGACGTGACAGGATATTATCCATAAACGAGTTAAATTCCGCCTGCCCCCCTGCCACGAGCAAAGGAAGATAAACCTTGTTCAAACTCTGCTCGGCAAAACAGGCGTTATGAACTGCTGGACTTAAAGAATGGCCGACGGGCGAGCCGATGACGCCGTAAAACCCAGTATCTGCGTTTATAGTGTTCCAGCGGAAAATATCCTTAAGCTGCCCGGCCGCCGGCTGGCCCGGCGCAGTCGCCGATTTCTCGTCGATGCTGGCAAAACTCAAAAACGCGCCAAGCTTTTTGGCGATGATTCTTGTAGTAAAACCCGGCTCATCCATACAAAACGCAATCAAATCGCCCGTCCTGCTGTGCAGCAAATCCAGAATATCGAAACAGTCATTTATGTGATGAGCGGAATAAACCAGTTTCGGGATTGCGCCGTTCGAGGCGTTGACAATCTCCCAGTAGAATTTTTTGATATTTTTAAATTTTGTCTGAAAATTGTGGGCCGAGAGAATAAGGCGTGTATTTGCCCCTGCAGTAAGCGCAAGCGTGATTTTGCTTCGAAATGACACCGAAAGAAAATTATCATACTCAACATCAATAAAATCCGCCCCCGCCCGTACCGCCGCTGCCAATATTCCCGCACGCAATTCATTGGGATGCCGAAGGGCGCCGCCCTGATGATAATCACGACAGGTAACGATGATGGGAAGTGCCGGCGCAAGCCGTTTTGCCGCATCAATAACCTGCAGGGCAAGGTCAACGGACAAATGAACGAGAAAATCCGTGCGCAGCTCGAGGATTTCAGCGCCTACTACGCTTGCCGCCTTTATCTGCTCCTCGGCCTCATTCAAACTCTTCGCCGATATTGGTACCGCCAGGTAAGTCATTAACGTGAAATAATACGGGATAGCCCCCCCAATTTCAACGGAACATAGAACTTTCTTCGATATAAGACCGGCCTGTTTCGCCTGTTCTCCTCACCAGGCAATTATAGTTCCGACGTAATACGACAGAGCATTGCCTACAAGCGCGACTAAAAAAACCGTTCTCCACTTCAATCCCTCGAACTCATCCTCTTGAAATGACTCGACCTTGCTTACAATCCTGATAAAAACCGCCTCTGCTGCAACAATAACTGCTTCAACTATTGTAACGTTATTCGTCACCTCAAGAACAGGCCGAAATATAATAAAATACATCAAGAGATTGCTTGCAAACATAGCGCCAAACGTAGGCACAATGGCCATATGACAGAAAAACAATATGACTGCTACGAGTCCTGCCTCCGCTGCGAACGTCGCCCCCAATATCACGACGAGTTTCAAATTAACGTCAAGAGGAAAACTCGTCGGATTAGCGTATACTACCGCCGCGGGAAAAAGCAGGACAATAAAAATAATCCACCTTTTCATAACCTCGCATCTCATATTAAACAGTGTAAATATTGCATGAAACCGTGTCAAAGCAACTAAAAGGCAAAGGGCCGAGTGGTTTACCACTCGGCCCTCATAATCCTGGCGATACCTACTCTCACCCGTGAGGACTACCATCGGCCTGACGAGCTTAGCTTCTGTGTTCGGAATGGGAACAGGCGTTTCCCCGTCAGTATCTTCACCAGGAAGTTCTTTATCCCCCTAAGGGGAATTTATTCATTTGTCAACTGCTATGGACAAGAAAATATGCGGGTGTAACAAAGTGAGCACAACACTATCCAAACCCATATCCGGCTTCGTCATCGATTGCGCCGTGACGAGTCGAACAGCCAAAAATGATATGGTCAAGTGTTCGAGCGTTAGTACCGGTTAGCTGAAACGATTTCTCGTCTTACACTCCCGGCCTATCAACCTGGTGGTCTTCCAGGGCTCTTCATGGGTCCGAAGACCCAAAGGAATCCTAATCTCGGAGAGGGCTTCCCGCTTAGATGCTTTCAGCGGTTATCCTTTCCGGACATAGCTACCCGGCGGTGCCCTTAGCAGGACAGCCGGTACACCAGCGGTCGGTGCTTTCTAATCCTCTCGTACTAAGAAAACATTTCCTTCAAGATTCCTGCGCCCACGGCAGA
>CAYLXJ010000113.1:981-7259 GCA_964387385.1 uncultured Pirellulales bacterium | reverse complement strand
TAAAGAGGCGTTAGGCGAGGCGATGGTGAAAATAAAGACAGACAGCCGAACGTTTACCGGCAGGGGCATATCGACCGACATCATCGAGGCAAGCGCAAAGGCATATATCGACGCGATAAACAGAATGGTAGGCAGGCCGGGAAAAGAAGAGCCGGGAGCCAAAGCGGAACTGTAAATCCGGAAGGCGGATGACAGAAGACAGAGGACAGAAGGAAAAGAAAAATGGATATGACCCGGTTTCGCCCATCCGGCTACGCTAAGAGCTACGCCGTGACAAGAAGGGCTACGCCGTGGCAAGCGATATAAAGTAAGGATGAATGTTATGGGTATGACGATTACAGAGAAGATTTTGGCGAAAGCGGCAGGGAAAAAGAGCGTAAAGGCGGGCGAGTTGGTCAATGCGAAGATTGACTTGGTGATGTGCCATGAGGTTACGACGCCTGCGGCGATAACGATGCTTATGAATGCTGGAATCGACAAGGTGTTCGACAAAAACAAGATAGTCGTAACGCCCGACCATTTTCAGCCGGCAAAGGACATCAAAAGCGCTGAGCTGCATAAACGGCTTGATGAATGGGCCAGACGCAGCAAAATCAAATACTATTACAAATTAGGCAAGGCGGGCGTCTGCCACGCATTACTTCCTGAGCAGGGGCATATCAGGCCGGGCGAAGTAATTATCGGCGGGGATTCGCATACCTGCACATACGGGGCGTTCGCGTGCTTCAGCACGGGCGTCGGGTCAACCGATTTGGCGGCGGCTATCGCGACGGGGGAACTGTGGTTCAGGGTGCCGGAGTCGATGAAAATAGTGTTAGACGGCAAACTTCCGAAAGGCGTTTTCAGCAAGGACGTAATACTGGCTGTAATCGGTCGTATCGGCGTTGACGGAGCTTTATACCGGGCGATGGAATTTGTCGGCACGACGCTCAAAGAAATGTCGATGGAAGCGCGGATGACGATGACGAATATGGCAATCGAAGCGGGCGCGAAAAACGGCATAATCGGCTTTGACGCTACGACGAAAAAGTATCTCGATAAGCGCGTTAAGGGCAAAAAGACATATAAGGTTTTCGAATCGGATGCGGACGCGGAATACGTATCGACAGAGGAATTTGACTGTGCAAAATTAGAGCCGATGGTTGCGATGCCTCATTTGCCGAGTAACGCAGTGCCGATTAGCGAGTGCAAGGGCAAACCGATGGACCAGGCGTATATCGGGAGCTGCACAAACGGACGGATTGAGGACCTTCGCATAGCTGCGAAGATTCTAAAAGGTAAAGAGGTGAAGATTCGCACGATAGTTGTGCCGGCGACGCCGACAATCTGGAAACAGGCGGACGACGAAGGCCTGTTCGATGTATTCTATAAGGCCGGCTGCGTAATTGCCGCGCCGACGTGCGGAGCGTGTCTGGGCGGATTTATGGGGATACTCGCCTCCGGCGAGAAGTGCATCAGCACGACAAACCGCAATTTCGTCGGCAGAATGGGAAGCCCGAAGAGCGAAGTGTATCTCGCCAGCCCGGCGACGGCGGCGGCAAGCGCTGTCACGGGAAAGTTAGAAGATGCAAGGAAGTTCCTGTGAGGAAATCCTAATATCTAAACCCTAAATCCTAAACAAATACAAATGACCGAAACTCAAAATACAAAATGTTACGACCTTGAGGACAGGACGCTGGAGTTTACAAAGCGGATAAGGGTATTTGTTGCCAAGCTGAAAAACACGCCAGCTAATATAGAGGATGGAAAACAACTTATCCGGTCGTCCGGGTCAGTTGGAGCAAACTATATTGAAGCGAACGAAGCGTTGAGCAAAAAGGATTTCGTAATGCGTGCTAAGATATGCCGGAAAGAGGCAAAGGAAAGCAGATATTGGCTGAAACTGGTTGATACCGGCGAAGATAAAATGCTTGGGCAGGAAAGAAAAGATTTGGAAAATGAGGCCGTACAACTCACCCATATCTTCGGGGCGATTGTGACCAAAAGCGAATGATGTTTTGAACATTTGATATTAGGATTTTGATATTGTTTAGAATTTAGAAATTAGGGTTTAGAATTTGAACAAGTGAGGTGAATGCAAATGAGCAAAGCACACGTATATAAACGGGACCATATAAATACGGACGAAATCATACCGGCCAGATACCTCAACACTGACGACGAGAAGGAACTGGCCAAACACTGTATGGAAGATTTAGACGCCGGGTTCGTAAAGAAGTTAAGCAAAGGCGATGTTGTGGTCGCGGGCGACGATTTCGGATGCGGGTCATCAAGAGAACACGCGGTCTGGGCTTTGCGCGGGGCGGGGGTAGCAACAGTAATCGCAAAGACCTTTGCGCGGATATTTTATCGCAACGCGATAAACTGCGGGTTTTATCTTATCGAAAGCAAAGACGCCGTCGAGCGAATCAGTGACGGCGATGAGGTGCAAATCGATTACGAAGCAGGTATAATCGAGGACAAGACGGCGGGTGCGAAAATTGAGTTTCGGCCTTTGCCCGATTTCGCATTGGAAATTATCAGGGATGGAGGACTATTAGAGCATATTAAAAATCAAAAATTAAAAAGTAAAATGACAAAGTAAAAATAAAAAAGAGATTGCTTCGGCCACAAAAGGTGGCCTCGCAATGACAACGATTAGCGACAATTAAGGAGAAAAAGACGTGGCGAAGAGTTATAAGATTGCGGTAGTGGCGGGAGACGGGACGGGGCCGGAAGTTACGGCGGAGGCGGTGAAGGTAATCAACGCGGCGGCGGGCAAATTCGGCTTTAAGCTGGATTTGACGCATTTTGATTTCGGGGGGGAGAGATACAAGAGGACGGGAGAGACGCTGCCGGATAGTGCGGTGGCGGAACTGCGCAAATTCGATTCGATATTGTTAGGCGCGATAGGTCATCCGGACGTTAAGCCGGGGATATTGGAGAAAGGAATTTTACTTAAATTGCGGTTCGAGCTTGACCAGTATATAAACCTGCGGCCGGTTCGGCTGTATCCGGGAGTCGAGACGCCGATAAAAGGCAAAGGACCGGCGGACATCGATTTTGTCGTCGTGCGGGAAAATACAGGCGACGCATATACGGGCACGGGCGGCTTTACTATGAAGGGGACGCCTAATGAGGTGGCGGTGCAGTCGGCGGTTTATTCGCGGTTCCAGGTTGACAGGTGCCTCAAATACGCTTTCGAATATGCCAAAAAATACGGGAAAAAGGCGCGAGGCAAGGGCGAGAACAATACACTTGCACTTTGCGGCAAGACAAACGTCCTGACGTATATTTATGATTTGTGGGAACGGGCGTTTCACGAGATGGGGCAAAAGAGCTATCCCGATATCAAGCGGGAGTATTATCACGTTGACGCGACGTGTATGTGGTTTGTGAAAAACCCGGAATGGTTCGACGTGATTGTTACGGGCAATATGTTCGGCGACATCATCACAGATTTGGGCGCGATGATTCAGGGCGGGATGGGGATAGCCGCGGGCGGCAATATCAATCCCGAGGGCGTCAGTATGTTCGAGCCGATAGGCGGAAGCGCACCGAAATATACGGGTAAAGGCGTAATCAACCCATTGGCCGCGATTTGCGCAGGCGGGATGATGCTGGAAACGCTTGGCGAGCAGGAAGCGGCGACGAAAATCGAAGATGCCGTGAAATTCGTGACAGCCAACAAACTCAAATCGCTTGCAGCAGGGAAAATGGGGTATTCGACAAGCCAAGTGGGTGATTTAGTCGCCGAAAATATTGCTAAGTAGATTAAAATCTTAAATACCAAGCACTAAACTCTAAACAATATTAAAATCCGAATGTTCAAATGACCAAAACGTTTTGGATTTGGAGTTTGGTGAATTAGGCATTGTTTAGGATTTAGAAATTAGGGATTAGGATTTTTAAAAGATGCCTGCAAATTTGACGCCAGATTATTTCAAGGCGGAGCAGTGGTATCGCCAGGCGACGACTGCGGAGGAGAAGATACTTGCGCTAGAGCAGATGCTGGCGGTTATGCCGAAGCACAAGGGGACGGACAAGCTCAAGGCGGACCTTCGGCACAAGCTAAGCGCGTTAAAGGAGAGCGAGGAAAAGCGGCGCAAGAGCGGGGGTGTGGACATATTTCACGTGCCGCGGATGGGGGCGGGGCAGGTTGTGCTGCTGGGTTTGCCGAATTGCGGGAAAAGCTCGATAGTAGAGGTGCTGACCGACGCGAAAGTTCACGTGGCGGATTTTCCTTTTGCGACAAGTGCGCCTGTGCCTGGGATGATGAAGTATGAGGGCGTGCCGATAGAGATAGTTGATATGCCGCCCATAACGGCTGAGTATTCTGCGCCGGGGCAGGCGGGGACTTATCGAAATTGCGACCTGATTGCGATTGTAATTGATTTGTCGGCGAACATCGAAGAGCAGTTGAGGGTTTGCCTCGAATTTCTGGAGACGAAAAATTTACTGCTGAATGAACAGACCGGGATGAAGGATGAAAGAGGCAACTTTTTGGGTAAAAGGGCTGTGTGTATCTGCACAAAAGCCGACGTTGCGAAAGAGGGAGCGATAGAAAAAGTCAGGCAAGTTTGCGAAGGCAGGTTTGAAATTATCGTTATTTCAGTTGAGACGGGGGAAGGGATGGGCGATTTACCCGCTGCTATATTCAAGCAATTACATATAATACGGGTTTATGCGAAGCCGCCGGGGAAAAAGCCGGATATGAATGAGCCGTTTACGCTGCCTGCGGGTTCAACCGTGCAGGATTTAGCGCAGAAGATTCACAGAGACCTCGCGGCCAAGCTCAAGACGGCCAGAATATGGGGCGAAGGCGTTTACGAGGGTCAGAATGTTCAGAAACATCACGTATTGAATGACAAGGACATTGTGGAATTGCATTTCGGGTAAGATTTACCACGAAGACACTAAGACACAAAGGAAAAGGAAATAAAATGAAAAAAAGAGAGATTGAGTTCGCGGTAGAAACGTTGATTTTGATTGGCGTTTTGGTCGGTGGATGCGGGGAATCGACTAAAAGAGGCAGGGCGGTAAAGCTAAAAAAGGATTACCCGATTGAGGCGGTGGCGTTTACGAACGTGAAATTCGCAGACGGGTTCTGGGGGCCGAGGATTGAGACCAATCGAAGTGTTACGATACCGCATATTTTAAAAATGTGCGAGAAGTCGGGACGGGTTGATAATTTCGCAACAGCAGGGGGGCTGATGAAGGGAGAGCAGAAGGGGAGTTACCCGTTCGATGATTCGGATGTCTATAAAAGTATCGAGGCCGCATCGTATTCGCTGAATGTGCAGCCGGATAAGAAGCTGGAAAAGTATCTGGACGAATTGATTGCGAAGATTGCCGCGGCTCAGGAGGAAGACGGGTATTTATATACAGCTCGGACCAATAAATCGAAACGTCTGGCCAACTGGTTCGGTCCGCAGAGGTGGTCAAAACTCGAAGATAGTCACGAGCTTTATAATGTTGGCCATCTTTATGAGGCGGCTGCAGCTCATTACAACGCGACGGGAAAGCGAAACCTGCTGAATATAGCGATTAAAAACGCTGATATGCTCGATAAAACCTTTGGCCCGGGGAAATTAAAGAAATGGCCGGGGCATCAGGAAATCGAGATAGGGCTGGTAAAACTGTATCGAGTGACGGGTGACGAGAGGTATTTGAATCTGGCGAAGTTTTTCTTAGATACTCGAGGGCCTAACGGCGGGGAATACGCACAGTCGCACAAGAAGCCATACGAGCAGACACAGGCCGTGGGGCACGCGGTGCGGGCGAGTTATATGTATTGTGGAATGACGGATATTGCCGCGATGATGGACGATGAGCGATATGACAATGCGGTTAAGCTGCTTTGGGACGATGTTGTCGGAAAGAAGATGTATTTGACGGGAGGTATCGGCGCGAAAGGCGACGGCGAGGCGTTCGGAAAGGCCTACGAGCTGCCTAATGCGACGGCATACTGCGAGACGTGTGCGTCAATCGGCAACGCGATGTGGAATTGCAGGATGTTTCGGCTCACTGGGGATGCGAAGTATCTTGATGTTTTTGAACGCGTTCTTTACAACGGCCTAATCTCAGGAGTGTCGCTTAGCGGAGACAAGTTTTTTTATCCGAACCCGCTTGAGTCGGCAGGCAGGCAAAAGCGCGAGGGGTGGTTTAGCTGCGCGTGCTGCCCGCCGAACGTGGCGAGGTTTATGGCGTCGCTGCCGGGCTATGCTTATTCGAAATCGGACGATACGGTGTATGTGAATATGTTTGCGGCAGGCGAGGGGACAATCAAGCTGGGGAAC
>CAYLXJ010000113.1:0-971 GCA_964387385.1 uncultured Pirellulales bacterium | reverse complement strand
TACGGATAAATCAGCAGACGCGGTACCCGTGGGATGGCACAGTAAAGATGACGGTCGAGCCGGCCAAAACGGGCAGATTCACAATGGCGGTCAGGATTCCCGGCTGGGCGGCAAACGGGCCTGTGCCGACTGATTTGTACCGGTTTATGGACGCAGGCAGCGGAAAGGTCGGCCTGAAAATCAACGGCGAAATCGTTGAGTCGAGGATTGATAAAGGTTTCGCGTGTATCGAGCGGAAGTGGCAAAAGGGCGATTGCGTAGAGCTTGATTTGCCGATGCAGGCGAGGCGCGTGCTGGCCAATGATAACGTGGACGCCGACAGGGGACGAGTGGGTGTTGAGCGGGGGCCGATTGTGTATTGTGCCGAGTGGGCCGACAACGACGGAAATGTTTTGGATGTGGCTTTGGCGGATGACGCGGCACTGACGGCGGAGGAGCGAAAGGACCTGCTCAATGGTGTAATGATTGTTCGCTGCAAAACGCAGGACAAAAAAGACATCGTAATGGTACCTTATTACGCATGGGCAAACAGAGGACAGGGGACAATGGCGGTCTGGCTTAAGCGAGAAGCGCCGGCAGCTAAAGTGGAAATCGACGCGGGACAAACACGAGAGCCGATATCGAAATACATATATGGCCAGTTTATCGAGCATTTGGGCAGGTGCATTTACGGCGGGATATGGGCGGAAATGCTGGAGGACCGCAAGTTTTTTTATCCCGTTACGGATAAATACGACCCTTGGGGCACCGGCAGCGACAGGCAATGGGGTGCAGGGGCGTATAAGTATCTCAAGGCGTCCCCGTGGAAGGTGATTGGACTTGCAGGAACGGTAACGATGGATGTGAACAACCCTTACGTCGGCAAACATACGCCTGTGATTAATTTGCCCGGCAATGGCAGCGAAGCGGGAATCTCACAGGATGGACTTGCAGTTATAAAAGGCAAGGGATGTACGGGCAGAGTGATTTTA
>CAYLXJ010000112.1:0-7264 GCA_964387385.1 uncultured Pirellulales bacterium | reverse complement strand
CATCGGGGAATTGCGCGACGCCCGGACCGTCTCGGCGGGTATGCGGGCATCTGAAACGGGTCATCTGGTTTTCGGCACGGTTCACGCGACAAACGCGGCGCAGGCAATCCAGCGAATAGTGGATTTGTTCCCGCAGATTGAACGGGATTTAGCAAGGCAGACACTGAGTATAACCATACGAGCCATAGTCAGCCAGATGCTGATGCCCAGTGTCAAGCCGGGGGTTGACCGGATGCCCGCAATTGAGATACTGCTTGCCAATCCGGAGGCGAGGAAGCTGATAAGCGAAAAACGCGAGTTCGATATACCAAACCTCATACGCAGCTGTGTCGAAGAAGGAATGCAGGACTTTACCGACTCGCTGGTCAAGCTGATAATGGACGGGTTCGTGGAGCCGAAGGATGCATACAGATATGCACCCAATGCCGACGAGCTGAAGATGGCCCTGAAAGGCATTCGCACCGAGAAGGGCGGAATCCTGTGAGCCGAAGCATTTTATCGTTATGGAGCAAGTTATGCCCGAAATGTTAGCTGCTATTGAATACGGCGGATATATATCGCCCATAAAATTGGCCGTTTTTCTTGTATTATTTTTCGGCGGGCTTCCCGTGCTAAGCTGGGTCCACAGGGATGCGGATGCGGTGGGGACAAAAAGCGTATTCTGGACAGCGGTCGTGTTCGGCGCCTGGGCTGCGGCGGGACTTATATGGCTTCTTATCCCGGTTTTTATCATAGGGACTGCGTTTTACATTATCGGCGCGGGCGCTGCGGCACTGATTTACGTTATGCACCGCAACTCGCTTGTGCCGGAATTTCAGCGGGTTTTAACTATCGAGCATTTCAAGGGCTCGCTTTCCGGCCAGGGCAAAAAAACTGCAGCATTAAAAAGCTTTATATTCATAACCGCCAACAACAACGAGGTTCCGATTCCCGAGCCGAAGACGCCCGATTTTTTCGGCTATAAGGCGGCATACGACTTGTTCGATGACGTTCTTTACCGCAGGGCATACGACATAATCTGCACGCCGACGCTGCAGAATTACACGGTTGCCTATTACGTTGACGGCGCCGCCCTCAAGCAGCCGGGGCTTCCGAAGGACAAGATGGAGTATATGCTGCATTTCGTAAAGCATCTTGCCAACCTCGATGTCGAGGAAAAACGCAAGCCGCAGAAGGGAAAATTCACTATTTTTAAAAATAACCGGCGGATTGACTGGGAGGTAACGACCGCCGGCTCGACAGCAGGCGAACAATTACGTGCAAAACTGCTCACACAGCAGGATATAACCAAGGTGGCCGACCTCGGACTTACTGCCGAGCAGCTTGAGCAATTAAACGGATTGCAAACAATAAAAAGGGGCGTGATTATTATTTCAGGCCCAAAGAAAAGCGGCGTAACAACCACGTTATATACGCTTTTGCGTGCACACGACGCATTTCTTAACGGTATCGCGACCGTTGAAAGACAGGCATCGGGCAAATTGCCGAATATAACACAAAACGTCTTTTCGTTAAGCGACAGCGGTGTGACCACATACGCCAAAAAACTCCAATCAGTAATACGAACTGACCCGGACATCATCGCTGTTGCCGATTGTGAGGATTCCGAGACGGCCCAGATTGCCTGTAACGCAGCGACAGCCGGAAAACTTGTTTACGTGACGATGGAAGAGGACTCGGTCCTGAAAACGCTTGCCAAATGGATTAAGCTTGTGGGCGACAAAAACAAGTCGCTGGAGCCATTGCTTGGAATCAGCAATCAGCGAATCTTCCGCAAATTATGCGAGCAGTGCAAACAGGCGTATGAACCGAACAGGGAGATTTTGCACAAGTTCAATATACCCGCTGACAAAGCTAAGGTCTTTTACAAGGCGGGCAAGGTTGTTTATGACAAGCGCGGAAGACCATCGCCCTGCGAGAATTGTCAGGAGACCGGTTATTTTGGCCGAATGGGAGCATTTGAGACGGCATTTTTCAATGACAACCTGAGAAACGCCGTCAAACAGGCAAAGTCACTGCCTGATATCGGAACTGAACTAAGACGGGCCAGAATGAGGTATCTGCAGGAGCAGATACTTTTGAAGGTCATCGCGGGCATTACATCGATTCAGGAAATGATAAGGGTTCTTTCGAAATCGACGGAAATAAGGCAGGCAGAGGAAGAACAATAACTACAAGTTAAAAGTGAAAAACGCAAAAGTAAAAAATTAAAAGGCGAAACATAAATGGCAAGTATTATAGTGATTGTAATTATGGCGGTTTGTGCTGCGCTGCAGTATTTGAAGGGCAGTTTTATCAAGGCATTTGTCATCTTCTTCGCGGCCCTGTGTGCAAGCATAGTCGCGTTCGGGTATTTCGAGAAAACGGCACAGATGCTTTTCATCGGCCGTGATATGATACCCGGCTGGGCGCAGCTTATAAGCTTTTTACTGCTGTTTATTTTAACGCTGGCAATCCTCGCAGCATTTATGTCGGTCTTGGCCAAACACCCGATTAATCTGGGCCTTATCCCCGAGCGCATCGGGCGGGCGGTTTTCGGCCTGGCACTTGGTTTTATTGTATCGGGCATGCTGCTTACGGCAATCGGGATGGCTCCTATATCGAATGAGTACCCATATAAGCGGCTTCAGTCCGCCGCCTCTGACCCCCGAAATCCCTCGAAGGTGCTATTAAACCCCGATGGATTCATAACGGGCCTGTTCGGGCTTGTCAGCAGCGGCTCACTAAGCGGCGAAAATTCTTTCGCGGTTGTGCACGCGGATTATCTCAATCAGTTGTTTTTCAGCCGGTTCAAGACAGGCAGGGAAATATCTGTCCTGGGGGTAAAGGGCAGCATCAGATTGCCGGACAAGGCAGCCGCATGGCCCGCTCCGAAGGGGCTTAAAGATACAGAAGGAGAGTCGGTTTCCTCAAAATCCGGTTACGACCTGATTATCGTCCGCATCGGCTTAACGAGTTCTGTTATCCAGGCAGGCGGGGCTTTCGTTCCGGGCCAGATTCGCCTGATGTGCAAGGAAAAAGACGATAAGGAACCTTTCAAAGGTATCGCAGAGGTCTCTTATCCCGAAGGTTTTCTCAAGGCCCCCGACCAGCTTCAATTAATCGACCCCGGCGAACCAATAAAAGTTGAAAGCTCAGAAATCAAGGACGGCGTCAAATGGTTTGATTTCGCATTTTATATACCGAGCGGAAGCAGACCAGTCGCGGTAACCTTCAAGGCAAACGTAATCGCAGCCATTCCGCAGATGGTCGCCTCTGAGCAAGCGCCTGAATAAACATAAAAACTCCCCCTTCGTTAAAATATCACAGGGAAGACCGTCCTCCGTTTTATATTCCGACCTCAGCGTATAGTTTATGCGCAGACGAGGATTTCTTCGAGGTCAAGCTCCATAAGATGTTCGAGATAGTCCTTCAGTTCCTCTTCTGAGAATTTTGCGAGGAATTCCGGCTTGGCGGTCTTGTTGATTTCACAGATGCAGTCAATCAGTTCTCTCTTGCTCATATTGTCGAAGCCCTCATTATTCATTAGGAAACCCCAATAATGTCTTTCGCAGTATCGACACCAAGGGGGATTTTTCTTTAGCCCCCTGCCGCGACTCAACTACAACGCCCCATAACAAAAACCCCGATATACAGCAACAATTATGGCCAATCCACAATATATGGGATAGCCGTCATTTCGAGCGTTTCAATGTCCAATAAAAGCGGCTTTGAAAACAGCATGCGGGCAATCAAAAAATTTACAATAAGCGCATTTTTTCGCAAAAACAATGTGAAAAAATTATTGCCGATGAGAGGTAATTTTGATATATTTTTTGGTTTTGCTGGTAAACCGGTCTCGTCGGCAATATGTAAGTCCGGCGGGAATTGAACATAAGCGCATATAAAAGGAGAAACAGATGGCGGTAAAAATCAGGATGTCGCGTCAGGGCAGACGGCACAGGCCGTTTTTCAGGATTAACGTGATAGACAGCCGAACCCCCCGCGACGGCAGAATCGTCGAGAAGCTGGGCCATTACGACCCCCTCGAAAAGAACCCCGAAAAAGAAATTATACTTAATTTAGACCGAGTCAAATACTGGCTCGAAAAGGGCGCGATACCTTCGGATTCGGTATCAGAGATACTGCTGCGCAAGGGAATCAAGCATAAATATGCGAAAGAAAAAAAGGCCCGCCGGACGCTCGCGAGAAAACGGGCAAGGTCGGCAGGACTGCCTTTCCTGAAATCGGAACGCAAAACCGAAGAAAAACCCGCCGAAGGCGCAGCGCCGGCGGAAAAACCGAAATAAACGACGCAAAGACGCGTCAAACGGTTGCGGTTGCGCGACTCGTATCGGTTGCGTCAAACGTCGTTCGCTGCATTACGTAACCGTATGCCGATTGACGACACAAGCAGCGAACCCGAGGGACGAAAAACGATTTTTCAAATATGCGAATTGACGTTCTGACGCTGTTTCCTGAGATGTTTGAGTCGCCTTTGGGCCATTCGATAATCAAAAGGGCCAACGAGGCTGGCGTTGTCGAAATCGTCCTGACTAATATCCGGGATTTTTCCAAAGACAAGCACAAAAAGGTCGATGACCGGCCCTATGGCGGCGGTCCCGGTATGGTTATGATGTGTCAGCCGGTGTTTGACTGCTTCGAGCACATCACCCAACAATCAGTCGAAAAAGCCAGGGTAATTCTGCTTACGCCTCAGGGCAGACCATTCACGCAGAAATTAGCCAAGGAACTATCGCAGGAAAAACGTCTAATCCTCATTTCAGGCCATTACGAGGGCTTCGACGAGCGAATCAGAACTGGCTTGAACGCAGAGCAAATCTCGATAGGCGATTACATCCTTTCAGGGGGAGAACTCGCTGCTATGGTCATTATCGACGCGGTTGTGCGCCTACTGCCGGGGGCTTTAGGCGGTGAGTGTTCAGCCGAAGATGAAACCTTCAGCGAATCAGCCGGCGGCGGTTTAGAGTATCCGCAATACACAAGACCTGAAGTTTTCAAAGATATGAAAGTGCCCGATATCCTGCTATCCGGCCATCACGGCGAAATCGAAAAATGGCGCAGACAGCAATCGCTCGAAAGGACTCGACAGCACCGTCCGGATTTGATAAAAGAACAATAATAGTGCCGTCTTGCGTATGGCGGGCAAAAAAAACAAAATGAGGTGAAAAAATGAAAAGCAATAACTTGTCGAGGCGGGGAATACTGAAATCAGGGCTGGCGGCTTGTGCGGGAATTTGCTCGTTTGAGACGCTTGTCCAAGCGGCGGAAGAGGTGAATCAAATGGCGTGTGCGAAGAAAGTAATGCCGGTCGGGCTGCAATTGTGGACGGTTCGCAAGGAATGCGAAAAGGATTTCCCCGGAACGGTAGCGGCGGTAGCAAAGATGGGCTATCAGGGAGTCGAATTTGCCGGCTATTACGGGCGTAAGGCCGAAGACGTCCGCAAGATGCTTGATGATAACGGCATCAAATGCTGCGGGACGCATACACAATTCGATACCCTGATGGGCGATAACCTGGCAAAGACAATCGAGTTCAACAAGGTAATCGGCAATAAATACCTGATAGTGCCGTGGCTTGACCCAAAAACACATACGACAAAGGCATCGTGGCTGGAAGTTGCCAAGACCTTTAACGAGCTGGCGGAAAAGGTAAAGCCGGAAGGTATGGTTGTAGGCTATCACGCTCACGGGGGCGATTTCAAGCCGGTTGAGGGCGAACGACCCTGGGATATCCTGTTTGATAACACATCGAAAGACGTGATTATGCAAATCGACACGGGCAACGCGATAGGCGGCGGGGCAGACCCGATTGCCTACCTGAAAAAGTATCCCGGACGCTCCTTGACGATTCATCTGAAGGAATATTCGGCGAAGAACAAAAAAGCGCTTCTCGGCGAGGGCGACGTGAACTGGAAAGAGGTTTTCGAGATTTGCGAGACGACCGGCGGAACCGAGTGGTATATCATCGAGGAGGAATCCGGCGAATATACGCCTCTGGAAGCCGCCGAGAAGTCATTGAAGAATTACCGCAATCTTCGCAACAGGCCGGCGTAAGCTGTCAAAAAGAGCTTAAAAACCTTAGAAAAAGCGCTTGTTACTGCCGCCGTAAAGGTTATAATAGTTGCTTTTAAGGGCGGGCGGATTACCCCGCATAAATCCCATCTTGGGCGTTTTGGTTGAAGTATAAGTAGCAGGAGTCAGAAAGTGAATACAACACAATTATTGGAAAAGGTCGAAGGCAAGTGCCTTAAGAAAGACATACCGCATTTTGAAATAGGCGATACGGTGGATGTTAAGTGCCGGATTAAAGAAGGCGACAAGGAGCGTATCGGGGTATTTTCCGGAACGGTAATAGCCCGCAAGGGACACGGCATTAACGCCACTTTTACGGTCCGCAGAATCGTGGCAGGCGAAGGAGTCGAGCGTATATTCCCCGTTCATTCGCCTAATATCGTCGGTATCACAGCGACCCGAAGCGGCAAAATCAGAAGGGCAAAACTGTATTATCTGCGCGAACGAACCGGAAAGGCAACCAAGCTTGCACAGGAACATTCGGAACATACCGTAGCTACGTAGTTCGTATTTTCTGGTTTCGCCGCTTATCGCATTATTAAGACGTGATTTTTCTTACCGCAATGGTATAGATGGGTCTTCTTTCCTTCAGGTATTTGCGTTCGAAATTTGAGCCGACCCATTCGCCGATTTGAGCGCCGGCCGTCGGCAGAAAATCAATCTCCTTCAGTATTCCATCTCTTGAAGTAAGCACGCTTTTTATCTGCTCGAAATATTCTCCGTAATCGGTCGCTACACGAATGTCTCCCGAGGGCTTGAGACAGCGAATTAACACGGTGACGTTTGCGTCGTTAAAAAACCTCCTTTTGCGGTGACGCTTCTTGGGCCAGGGGTCGGGAAAATAAATATGGAAGCAATCTACGCTCGAATCGGGGACAAATTCGGACAGAAAAAAGACGGCATCGGTGCGGATTATACGGACGTTGGTGACATTCCATCGGCCAATCCGGTCCACGGCGAAACGGTAGTATCTGTTGGCCCACTCAATTCCGATAAAATTTACTCCCTGCTGAAATCTTGCCTGGTTTAACAAAAATGTCCCCTTGCCCGAACCTACCTCAATATGCAGAGGAGCTGAACGTCCGAAAATATCGGCGAAATTGACCTTCCCAGCCAGTTTTTGGGTGTCGATAGTGACAGAAAAAAAATTTTTTAATACCCTTGACATAGCCTCTGCCAAAATGTATAA
>CAYLXJ010000111.1:0-7318 GCA_964387385.1 uncultured Pirellulales bacterium | reverse complement strand
AAACACTTGTTCGCCAAAAGCGCGCAAGTCGAAAACCCTTAGTCGGCACTTTTTTAAAAATTTTTTAAGTCCTTGTGCCTTGTGCGCTTATGTAATTTTGCACTTCTTTTTACCATCAGGAAATCCCTTATTTTTCGACAAAAGCGCGCAAGTTCAAACCTATTTATGGAGGGACGCGCGAAGCGGCCCTGAGGACAGAGGACGGAGGGCGGAGGACGGGAAGCGGATGACAGAAGACAGTGAGAAGTAAGAAGTTAGAAGTAAGAAAGGTGTGAAAGGTGTGAAAGGTGCGAAAAGTGAGAAAAGTGAGAAAGGTGTGAAAGGCGAGAAAGGTGAGAAGAGTGAGAAAGGTGTGAAAAGTGAGAAAGGTGAGAAAGGTGTGAAAGGTGCAAGAAATAGCAAAAAGCAAAATGACAATGCAAAACTCAAAATTGTCCGGGGCTATTCGGATTATGATATTGCCGCTCTTGGATTTATATTTTTGCTTTTTAATATGTATTTTTGATTTTTGATATTTGATTTTTAATTTAACGAAAAAGGAGGGCGTCTTATGAAAACCAACATAACAATCGCAATTCCCGTATGCCTGGACTGGTTTTTTTCTCGGCCGGTCGTTTGGTATCGCAAGTGGAAGTATGGCGAAGGATTCAGGAGGTTATATCTGGGGCAGGGTTTTTGGACAATTCTCGACGAGGCCGATTTTTACAAGTACGCCTGTTTTAAGTGGCACCTTGACGGCAGCAAGAACAGATTCTACGCCGTAAGGGACGTTATAGCGGATGGCTCGATTAGGCGGATTTTGCTGCACAGAGAGATTCTCAACGCTCCCAAAGGGAAGCTCGTTGACCACATCAACAGCAATACGCTCGATAACAGACAGTCAAATTTGCGCCTCGCGACGCACGCGCAGAATACGCATAACAGGAGCAAGACAAAAAAGAAGACGTCGTCGAAATATATCGGAGTTTATGCAGACAAGCGGACAGGGCGGTGGGGGGCAAAAATCAAGTATGACGGCAAGATAAGGTGGCTGGGAAGATTCAAGAGCGAAGAAGAAGCAGCGAGGGCATACGATGAGGCGGCGAAAAAATATCACGGGGAGTTTGCGAAATTGAACTTCCCAATGGAAATTAAAATGCAAAAATCAAAATTGTGGAAAGAGGAAAGGAATTGTGGTAAAGGAATAGCAGAAGTTATGAAGAGGCGAATAATAACGGCGGCGGTTTTGGGGGTTGTAATCGCGGCGGGAGTATGCGCGGGGAAGGAGGATGTGAGGAATCTTGAGTATTTTCTGCGGAGGTTATGGACGGTGGAGCATTTGCCTGAGCTGGAGGATTCGCATACGGCTATGGCGAGCACTTGGGACAGGCAGGGGGACAACAAGGACGACGCGGACTTCAAAAACATAATCGGCAGAAGAAATATACTTCTGGATGTGAACGGGCCTGGGTGTATTCACAGGATATTTACGGGCGTAGTGGGGCGGGAAATCGAGGGGACGACGATACAGATATTTTTAGATGATGAGCCGAACGCTGTAATCGATATGCCGGTATTCAAGTTTTTCGATTATAAAAACGGGCCTATTCCGTATCCATTAGTGTTTCATAAGACGTATCCGGGGACATTATTTCCGATACCGTTCGCTAAAAAATGCTTAGTGCAACTTGTCAACGATGTAAACGACAACTGGGGCAATTACTGGCAGATTACTTATACGATTTACCCGCCCCAGACGAAGGTTGTGAGTTTGCGGAGGCCTTTGAACGCAAGCGAAAGCGAGGAAATTCGGGTTTTGCAGCAGAGGTGGCTTAAGGCGGAGGCAAAAGCACCGGAAGAACCCGCGAAATGGGCGGTTAATAAGAAATTGAAAATAGAGCCGGGTAAAACGGGAGAAATCAGGATTGACCGATGCGGAATTGTCCGCGAGATGAGGGTTGGGGGCAAACCGAATATGCCGGGGGTCTTGAGAGACGTGCGGATGCGGATTTACTGGGACGGGGCGGAATTTGCGAGCGTCGATGTGCCGCTAGGGTATTTTTTCGGCAACGCCGACTACGGCGATAAAAACCCGTACAACTCGCTTTTACTGGGTGTTACAGGGCCGGACGCTTACAGCAAATTTCCGATGCCTTTTGCCAAAGGGGCGGTGATGCAATTCACCAACGAATCGAACATTAAGGCGGAGATTGACGTTCGTCTTGACGTAAGCAAGTGTTCGAAACTTGCGTCCAATATGGGCAGGTTTCACGCGACGTGGACCGAGCAGAACGGTTCGGGCGACGATATATTAAGTTGGCCTGCTTACGGCAAGATGAGGGCGCCGACGCACGTGGTTTTGGAGCGAGGCGGCCCCGGCAAATACGTGGGGGTGCTGCTGCACGTCGCCTGGCCGAGCGATAAATGGTGGGGCGAGGGCGACTGGCTGATATGGACCGACGAGAGGGGATGGCCTGCGAGTTATCACGGGACCGGCAGCGAGGAGTATTTTAATTCGGGCTGGTGCAAGTTCGACAGGAAGGCGGTATCGGGATTTGTCGCGGTGCATCCGGGCGACGTAGCGGTTTATACGTTTCATTTGAACGACGCGTTCCAATTTAAGGATAATATACGCGTCTGCGAGGAGAAATGGACGCATCATCGAGGAAATGAGGACCCGTTCGATAACAAGGTCCCGTGTATCTGGGGCAGCACGGCGTTCTGGTACGCACTGCCCGCCCAGCCGGCGGGGTCAAGACAGGACTTGATTCGGCCACGGTTAAATTTCTGACCGAAGGATTGATGCAGCAAAAGTTACGGCAAAATAATCAGACGCGAATTATTTATTCTTCTTCGGGGACTGCGGCTGAATTGACAAGAGGGGATTAATTTCATATATGTAGCCGGTATGAAATCAGGAAATCATTTCAGCGGTGAAACGTTCAAGGCCGGCGTATGCGTGGTCGGCAGCTCAAACATTGACCTTGTGGTAAAGTCGCATCGACTGCCGCTGCCGGGAGAGACAATTTTAGGCGGCGATTTCGTGATGGTTCCCGGAGGCAAAGGCGCCAACCAGGCGGTCGCGGCCGCAAAACTCGGGGCGAAGGTTTACCTTGTCGCCAAGCTTGGCGATGATGTTTTCGGGGCGCAGTCATACGAAAATTTTAAAAGAACGGGCGTTGATACAAGATTCGTTTCTCGCACAAATAAGGCGATGTCAGGCGTGGCCTCGATTATTGTTGACAAGTCGGGCAATAACTCAATTGTGGTAGCGTCAGGCGCAAATCAGATGCTGACGCCGCGGGACGTTAAAAAGGCACAGCGGGCGATTTGCGGCTGCGGGGCGGTAGTAAGCCAGCTTGAAATACCTATGAAGACCGTCGAGTGTGCCGCACGGTTAGCTAAGAAGTATCGGGTGCCGTTTATTTTAGACCCCGCTCCCGCACGAAAACTAAGCGACAAGCTTCTTAAAATGACCGACGTGATTAAGCCCAACGAGACGGAGGCAAAAATCCTCACCGGCGTCGATGTGAAGGACGAAAGAAGCGCCCGCAGGGCCGCTGAGGTTTTATTTAGTCGCGGGGTAAAGACGGTTATTTTGACAATGGGGTCGAAGGGATTTTTTGTATTCAGCCGGCGGCTAAACCGGTTCTTCGCCGCAAAAAAGGTAAAGGCCGTTGATTCCACGGCGGCAGGCGACGCGTTTATAGGCGGATTCGCCTTTTGTATCGCTCAGCGTCGTCCACTTATAGAGGCCGTATTGTTCGCAAGAAGCGTGGCGTCGCTGTCGGTTACCAGAATGGGAGCACAACCGTCGATGCCGACTATGAAAGAGGTCAACGAATTTATAAAGACAGGAGAAACGAAATGACAAGGGCAGCCGGAATTGTGAAAACATTAGTTCTTATATTGTCTGCGACGGCGATTTCAATATCGACCTGCGGGTGCAGACAGCGTGATTCGGGGAAGCCCAAAATCGCGCTGGTTATGAAGTCGCTGGCTAATGAGTTTTTTAAGACGATGGAGGAAGGCGCCAAGTCGCATAATAAGGGACATTCGGCGGAATACGACCTGACGGCGGTGGGAATCAAAGACGAGCAGGACGTCGCCAGGCAGATTGACCTTGTCGAGCTGATGATTGCGCAGGGCGCAAAGGCCATCGTAATTGCCCCGGCCGATTCAAAGGCGCTTGTCCCCATCTGCAAAAAGGCGATTGACGCCGGCATTATCGTCGTCAATATCGATAACAAGTTCGACAGTTCCGTTCTCGAAGAGCAGAACGTTAAAATCCCTTTTGTCGGGCCTGACAACCGCAAGGGGGCGCGGCTTGCGGGCGAGTATCTGGCGGCAAAACTTAAGCAGGGCGATAAAGTGGTCATTATCGAAGGCATACCGAACGCGTTCAACGGAATACAGAGGAAGCTCGGTTTCGAGGAGGCGATGAAAGCCGCCGGTATGAACATCGTCAGCTCGCAGTCGGCTTACTGGGAAATGGACAAGGCCAATCAGCTTGTCTCGGCGCTTGTCAGCGAACATCCCGACATTAAAGGCGTCTTGTGCGCCAACGACAGTATGGCGCTTGGGGCGGTATCGGCGATTAAGGAGGCGGGCAAATCGGCGGACATCTTCGTCGTCGGCTTCGATAATATCAGCGCGATTCAGCGGCTTGTCAGGGAGGGGATGATTCTGTGCACCGTTGACCAGCACGCGGACAAGCTGGCGATATTCGGCATCGAATACGCGCTTGAGATGCTCAGGGAAAAGGGGATGCCGGGGGACAAGGAAACGCCAGTTGACCTGATTACTGCGGAAACATTGAAATGACCGACGCGATGCCCGAAACATTTTTTACCCTCCGCGGCATTAACAAGTCGTTTCCAGGCGTGCAGGCGCTTGCGGACGTCAATTTCGATTTGAAGAGGGGCGAGGTCCACGCACTTGTCGGCGAGAACGGCGCGGGGAAAAGCACGCTGGCGAAAATTATAGGGGGGGCCTTGATGCCGGATTCGGGCGAGATGCATTTTTGCGAAAAAACGTATCGGCCGAAAAACAGGAGGGACGCCGACTCATTCGGAATCAGGATGATAATGCAGGAGCTGCACCTTATCGGCAACCTGACGGTTGCTGAAAATATCCTCATAGGCCGGCTGCCTCACAGGTTTGGAATCATTGATTACGACAAGCTCAACCGTTCGGCGCAGGAAATTATGAAGCAGGTGGGGCTTGCGGATATTGATCCCGCGGCCAAGGTAAGTTATCTCGGCATGGGCCGGCAGCAGTTGGTTGAGATAGCGGCTGGCCTCTCGCGTCGATGCCGGATATTGATTATGGATGAGCCGACCGCTTCGCTGACCGACGCTGAGACGGAGCTTCTTTTTACTCAAATTAAAAAACTCAAGGCAGACGGCGTCGCGATTATTTACATCTCGCATCGCATCGAGGAGATTACACGCATCTCGGACCGGGTAACGGTGCTGCGGGACGGGAGAATCATTTCAACACAGGATACGAGCGAATTAAGCGTTGACGGCATAATCCGTATGATGGTCGGCCGGGACATTGAGCAGCAGCATCTCAGACACGTTGCTGCATTCGGCCGAACCGCCCTTAAAGTCGCAGGCCTCAACAGAGGCGACAAGGTAAAGGACGTTTCTTTCGAGCTTTACACAGGCGAGATTTTGGGTGTTGCGGGCCTGATGGGTTCAGGCAGGACGGAAACGCTGCGTGCGTTGTTCGGCGCTGATATATCAGATAGCGGCGAGGTTCATCTGGGCGAATCAATGACACCTCTCAAAATCCGCTCGCCCGGCGACGCCGTAAGAAATGGTATCGCTCTTGTTCCCGAAGACCGCAAGGAGCAGGGGCTTTTGACGGGGCTATCTATTCGAGAGAATATATCGGTGACACGATTATGGAGCGTCAGCCGGCTCGGCTGGATAAACATAGCCGAAGAAAAATCTCTCGCCGACGGCTTCGCCGAAACGTTGTCGATACGCTGCTCATCCTGCGAGCAAAAAGTTGTTCAGCTAAGCGGCGGAAACCAGCAGAAGGTTGCCGTAGCCAAATGGATTCACAGCGACGCCGAGGTATTTTTCTTTGACGAGCCGACGCGGGGAATCGACGTCGGCGCAAAATTCGAGATATACAGGATTCTGGCCGACCTCGCCGAAAAAGGAAAGTCAATTATAGTCGTCTCATCAGACCTGATGGAGCTTATGGCTATTTGCGACCGCATTATGGTTATGTCGGCAGGCCGTATTGCCGCGACGTACCCGCGCGGTCAGTGGAGCCAGGAAAAAATTATGTCCGCCGCGTTCAGCGGTTACATCAATAAACATTTGACAGGGATTGTTCAATGACGCCGAATTCAATAAATAAAATGGTCGGCCGTTTTCGTTCTTATGTCGCTGATTATCTCGGTCTGTTTCTGGCCCTTGTTATTTTATTAATCATATTCGGCCTCTCGGCGGACAACTTTTTTACAGTTACCACCCTGAGGACAATAGCCAACCAGATTCCCGATATAACAATCGTCGCAGTCGGTATGACCTTTGTTTTAATAATCGCCGGCATTGACCTTTCTGTCGGCTCGGTGCTCGCTCTTGCCGGCTCGGTGCTCGGCATATTTCTTGTCGAATTCAAGCTGCCACTGCCCGTGGCGATTGCCGCCTGCCTGATTGTGGGTGTGCTTTGCGGCCTCGCCAACGGCCTAATCATTATCCGCTGGAACCTTCCCTCTTTTATTGTCACGCTCGGTATGCTTGAAATCTCGCGAGGCGCCGCATACCTGGCCACAAACTCACGGACAATTTATATCGGGGCACCGCTGGAGGTAATCACGGGGAAATTTATTTTTGGTCTGTCGCTTCCATTCGTTCTTGCCGTTCTCATCGTGATATTCGGCCAGCTTATGTTATCCCGCTCCGTTTTCGGCCGATACCTTGTCGCCATCGGCACAAACGAGGAGGCCGTTCGGATGTCCGGCATCGACCCTCGCCCGATTAAGCTTATGGTTTTTGTTCTCTGCGGCTTCTTGACCTCCGTCGCCGCCTGTATTCAGACCGCGCGAATGTCCTCCGCCAATCCCAACGCCGGCTACGGTATGGAACTGCAGGCAATCGCCGCGGTTGTCATCGGCGGGACAAGCTTGATGGGCGGTCGCGGCTCCGTGGTCAGCACGTTCTTCGGCGTCCTTATTATCGCGGTGCTGGCGACGGGCCTCGCGCAGTTAGGCGCTCAGGAATCGACCAAGCGCCTCGTCACCGGCTGCGTCATCATCGCCGCCGTCATTATGGACCAGTATCGACATCGCATCCGCAAATCCGCTTGATAAAATGTT
>CAYLXJ010000110.1:4933-7322 GCA_964387385.1 uncultured Pirellulales bacterium | reverse complement strand
ACGCCATAATTCGGAAGACCACTGTTCCTCCGTATAGAACCCACCACCCATATAAACGTATCTTTGCGCCATATAAACGGCGGTGCCGGCGTGGTCGCTGCCTTCACCCTGGACATAAAACTGATACTGGCCACCCATACCGGACGTGCCGGACGTGGGGTCGAGCATCTCTTCGGGATTATTGAGGACAATACCTGTAATTGTAACCTTGTCGGCGGCTGTATATGTTCCTACGCCGTCGCCATCTACGGCCTGAAGCTGCTGGTGAGCAACCTCTGCGATTGTCGGGTCGTCACCTTTCACGCCGGCAACAAATATCAAAAATAGCGTTGCCGTCAAAACTAAAATTTTGTTCATAATTTACTCCTCCTAAAAACCATAATACTATACAAGTTCGGCCAACGCGGCCCTTAATATGCGCATAATATTATTAAATTCGTGTTACTCAATCAATGTTAATTTTGGCCTTTAACTAAAAATATTTTTGGCTAAAATAGGATAATGCTTGTGAAAACAAGGAGATAAAATATGGGACATATTGAGCGCATAGGCGTGTCGCTTGAGAAAGAATTACTCGGGGCGTTTGACAAGCTGATTTTGGCGAAGGGCTACCAGAACCGGTCCGAGGCGATACGCGACCTGATACGAGAGCAGTTAAGCGTTATACGCGTTCAAGACGAAAGGGCCGAGGCCATAGCCGCCGTCGTCCTTGTTTATGACCATCATTCTACCGCCCTGATGGACCGGCTGACGGACCTTCAGCATTCACATCTGCTGCAGACAATTTCATCGCTTCACGTCCACCTGACGCACCACGATTGCCTTGAGGTGATAGTCCTGAAGGGCAAAGTCGGGGAAATCAACCGCGTGGGCGATAAACTGATTTGCCTCAAGGGCGTCAAGCTGGGGCGGATTAACCTTCTTGCAGCCGGGGGGCTGTAAATGCGCACCTATCAATATTTTGCCCGTCATGCTTCAAGTGTGATTCTGCTTGCTGCGCTTTGCTGCACGCTGCTTGTGAAATTTTATCACGCCTGCCGGCAGAACCATCTCCCCTCGTATCCCGGCTGGGTGCTTACCGATATTGCATTTATTCTCAGCGTCGAGGCAATGCTTACCATTATAAGCTGGCGATGGCCAAAACGATGGGTCATTCGCTCGGCAATCATCTCATCCGCTGTCGTATGCACGTGGTCGGTAATGAACGCCGGCTGGCTTGTCAGGACGGGGACACAAATTCTGCCGACTGTTTTATTGCCCCTGCTGCGTGACCCGCTTAATGCGTTGTCCATCATAGGTGTCAACCTTGCTAAAATGCCCTTGGCTGCGATAACAATTCTCGGCCCAAGCGCGATTGCTCTTGCCTTTTTCTTTGTCGTTATGGCAAGACCTTTGCCGCCCGTTTACACGAGGAAGCCGCTGTTTGTAAAACTGCTTGTCTCTACGAGCATTATATTCCTCTCGCTTGTCGCAAGGCCAGTGCTCGCCGCCAAGGATTCCACGCGCATTGTGTCCGAGGAAATGCGGTATAACTGCCAAATGAGGGCAATCGCCGACATTATCGAAATCGGCTCAGCCGCATCAAATGAATCGCCTAATTCGCAGCCAATGCGGTTTATCCCATCCTGCGATGACGTCATTTTATATAAAACAAACCGCAACTATAATCTGGTCCTTGTAGTTCTCGAGGGAGTTCAGTATCGCTACACCTCATTGGCAGATGACCAGAATAATTTGACGCCGAATCTGATAAAAATCGCAAACGAGGGCGTTGTTTTTACGAATGCACGCTCGACGCTTACCCATACAACTAAAGTCCTGTTTTCGCTTCTGACGGGCCGCTACCCATCCGTCTGGCAGGACTTAGCCGAGGCGGTTCCAGTTGATAAGCCATACGCTTCATTGGCGACGATTCTCTGGCAAAACGGCTTTCGCGCCGCGTTTTTTCAATCCGCCAAAGGAAGCTTCGAATCGAGGCCGGCACTTGTCAGCAACCTCGGCTTTGACACATTCCACACAAGAGAAGACCTCGCGGACCCCAATGCTTTTATCGGCTCTTTAGGCAGTGATGAGTTCGCGATGCTAAAGCCCATCGCCGGCTGGATAAAACAGGACTCCAAGCCGTTTTTCATTACGGTCCTGTGCTCAGTAACACACGACCCCTATGAGGTGCCGAGCTGGTATGCGGAAGCGGGAAAAACGCCGGAAGAACGTTACAAACAAACCATCGCTTATACGGATAGTTTCCTTGCCGCCCTCGACGCGGAATTGACCGACCTCGGCTTGAGAGACAAAACCATTTTCTGTGTTATCGGCGACCACGGTGAGGCATTCGGCGAGCACGGTCTTCTCGGTCACGAACGTATCGGTTTCGACGAGGCGATTCATA
>CAYLXJ010000110.1:0-4923 GCA_964387385.1 uncultured Pirellulales bacterium | reverse complement strand
ATTATCGAAAGCGGGCACAAAAGCAACCTCGCCTGTCAGCTCAATTGACCTGACGCCGACAATTTTGACGCTTATGGGTTTTAAAACTTCAACCGCGAACTTCGACGGCTTGAATGCCCTGTCGGCCCCATCATCAGACCGAAAAGTTTTCTTTTCCGGCTGGCTTTCCGAAAGCCCCGCCGGCTTTGTAACGGGCAATCAAAAATATATCTACTATCCGCAGACAGAATCCGTATGGCTTTATGACCTGCAAAGCGACCAACTTGAAATGGCAGGCACACAGCTTAACGAAACTGAAGCCGAAACTGTCGCCGAAGAAATCCTCGACTGGCGAAATAACAGCATATTTTCTCTCAACCAGCAGGATTCAGGCGAAAAAACCCTGTTTAATCACTGGCTTTGCCGGTGGGAGCAAAGAATTCCGAAAAAATCGTCCCGTCTTTGATATTATAAGACGGTTTATTTTTTTAATCAGCGCGTTGTTTTTTATAAACATACAAAGAAAATTCAATTTAATTTAACAATTTATCGGTCTTAAAGTTAAAAGAGGCGATTTTGATAAAAATAACACGTTGATAAAATACAACGCACTGTTAAAATCTGTCATAAGAGTAAATTGTTATTATAAATTCCCCGGCACACTTAAGTTTCTCCGAGCCAAAAGGTTATGCTCGTTTTTTTTACGGCTGCAAACGTCGGTATGAAATGGCACAGTATTTGCGGCAATATTTATTTTACCGATTTCTGATTTGCAATTGAAATTGGGCGGGACGCTCAAACGCTCGGTGATAAGGAGGAGGAGTCGTTCTCCGCCCGATTTTGAGGATAACCAAAATCGGCGTCGCCGGCTACAACCGAACGACTGACCGATTTTGTTATGTTATATGAAATGGGGTCGTTTCCGGAGGAGGGAACGACCCTCTTTTTATGCGCATTCAATTTTTCAGCCGCTGGGCGTAAAGCAGCAATAGCCGACTTTGTCGCACTCGGCTTTCAGCCGAAGCCACACCTCAGTGTTATCTATTACCTGCAGCGCCGTCGGGTAAAGGATATTATTTTCCTTGAAGATATGCTCCCGAAGCATCGGCACGAGAAACCTTACTACTTCGTCGAGACGGTCCTTGAAATCCCCAAACGGTATTTGCGAGACATCTTTTGCCAGGTCGAGCAGCTTGTGTTTATTTTGTCTCAACTCAGTGTGCTCGCCTCTCATCACCATAGGCGGCCCGTAGAGTCCTCGTCTTTCAAGCTCAGGAAATAGTATCTCTTCTTCGCGCTGATGATGGGGTTCAGCGGCGATAAGCTGTTCTGCGATATGCAGGAGACGTCTGAACTCGTCTCTGGCCGGTAAATAATCGGTCATCTTTTGTATCGACTGATTTACGAAATCGAGGTCATCCAAAAAGCACAGCAGCGTCTCGTGCTCGCGGACTAAGGTCGCTATAACGTGTTCGGGCGGGAGTTTGGCCTGAAGTCCCGTTGACTGGTCGTCTAACAACTCCATATGTAAAGGGCAGAGCTTTCGTAATTCTTCAGGGTCAAGACCTTTTTCGACAAGCTGCTGTTCGGCAACAGTCAAATCGGCAGGGTCGATCGTCGCAAGAAACTCTTTTGCCTCGGACCTTACCTTTAAGGGGTCTTCGCCGCTATTGAGCCGTTCGAGTATGCTCGTCAATTTGTCAATTTTATCCATAGCGATAACTCCTAATACACATCAATGAAGTTTAAAAAAATTACCTTTCCAGCTTACTTATTTTCTTTGTTTATACGTTCCTGAAAGCAGTTCGGGCCATTTATTCCTACGGGGTTAGTGGTGTATATTTCCGCTGCAGACCGCCGGTTCGGCTATGCTCACAACGGGTTGTTCAGGATGGGTAAAAGTATGATATAATGGCTTAAATTGATTACGTTATGGATAAATGGGATAAACCAGCGGTTTTAGGAACCTGTTGAAAACAGATGAAGATAAAAACGGGAATATTGAAAAAAACCAGCATTGCGGGATTTATTCTTTTAATACTGAGCATTTGCTGTGTCTGGGATACGGCATCTGCGGCGGAGCAATGGGCAGGCACCTGGGCGGCCGGCCAGCAACTGGCTGAATCCGGAAACAATCCGCCTTCACCATATTTAGCCAATAATACCCTGCGTCAGGTTGTGCGCGCAACGCTGGGAGGCAGCAGAATACGGGTGCAATTTTCCAATAAGTATTCGTCCGGCCCGGTAACTATTAATTCAGCGCACATAGCGGAATCAACGGGCGGCAGTTCGATAAACACGGCGACCGATACGGCGCTTACGTTTGGCGGGTCGCCATCGGTAACCATTAACGCGGGACAGGAAATTTATTCGGACGCCGCGGATTTTAATGTAGCGCCGCTGAGTAACCTGGCAGTCAGTATTTATTTCGGGTCGGCGTCATCAACCAACGTTACGGGGCATCCGGGCTCGAGGACCGATTCCTATATAAAAACCGGCAATGCAGTGTCAACTAATTTTACGCCGGACGGAACAAAAGCCAACTGGTGGATTTTGAGCAGGATTGATTTATGGCTTGATGATTCCTACGGATGCGTTGTAACGCTGGGCGATTCGATTACCGACGGCAGGGGAAGCACTACCAATGGCAACAATCGGTGGCCTGACGTCTTTGCCGCGCGCCTCGCGGCAGACCCGAGCACAGCGAAAGTCGGCATAATAAATCAGGGAATCGGCGGCAATTGTGTAGTGTCCGGCGGGCTGGGGCCGACGGCGACGGCGCGTTTCGACCACGACGTGCTGGGTCAGCCCGGGGTGCGCTGGGTAATAATATTTGAGGGGGTCAACGATATCGGCGGCAACCAAACAGCCGCCAATATAATTTCCGCGTACCAGACGTTCATAAACAAGGCCCATGACGCAAACCTGCTGATATATGGAGTGCCGATAACGCCCTTTGGCGGGTCATCGTATGACGACACTCCCAACCATAACCATCTGGCCGTGCGCAATACAGTTAACAACTGGATTCGAACCAGCGGTCAGTTCGACGCGGTCATTGACTTTGACCCGGCGGTGAGCGACCCTGCGGACCCTAACAAAATCAAAGCGGAATACCTCTATCAAAACGACTATCTGCACTTCAATCCGGCAGGTTATCAGGCGATGGCAAATTCCATTGACCTTGCTTTATTTGAGCAACCAAAAGCAGCCGACTTTAACGAGGACGGCATAGTGGACTTTTTTGACTATACGGTTTTAGCCGGTCAATGGCGACAAACGCCTGGTATCCCTTCTGCTGATATCGCGCCGCCGGGGGGAGACGGGGCTGTTGACTTTGAAGATTTCAACACAATGGCTCATGAGTGGCTATAGACAAGCCAAGTCGAGGTTTTTGGCGGCGGCGGTGTCGTCGGGGCGGCTGACGGGGGTTGTTACTGGAGCCGCTTTGATTTTTTCCGGCTCGGTTTCGGCGATATCAATCATCGCCTCGATGAAAGCGTCGAGCGTTTCCTTGCTCTCGGTTTCTGTCGGCTCAATCATAATCGCGTCGTGAACTGTCGTGGGGAAATAAACCGTCGGCGGGTGAAAGCCGCGGTCAATTAAGGCCTTTGCGACATCCAGCGCGTGAACGCCTGAATCGAGCATATTTTTCGAGGGCGTAAGGACGCACTCATGCATACATATCGCATTGACGGCCTGTTTGAAATAATTTTTCAATTTTACGCGGACGTAATTGGCGTTGAGGACGGCGTTTTCAGCGACGCGGACGAGGCCGGCATTGCCGAGCATCAGGATATAAACATACGCCCGCAGTATGACTGCGAAATTGCCGTAAAACGGGGCGATGTAGCCGATTGATTCGGGCCTGTCGTATTCGAGGGCATACGTGCCGTCGTTTCGCTTAACAACGACTGAAATAGGCAGGTAATCAACGAGTTTGCCTGTAACACCGACGGGGCCTGCGCCGGGGCCGCCTCCGCCGTGGGGGGTGGCGAAGGTCTTGTGAAGGTTTATGTGGACGATATCGAAGCCGAAATCGCCGGGCCGGGCCTTACCGACGATGGCATTAAGATTTGCGCCATCGTAATACGCGAGGCCATCGACGCTGTGAATCAAATCGCAAATCTCTTTTATGTTCGTGTCAAAAAGCCCGAGGGTATTCGGGCAGGTGAGCATAAGGCCTGCGACTTCATCATTAAGCAATCGTTTCAGGGCCGCGACATCCATCACGCCTTTGTCTGTGCTGGGGACTGATACAACTTTGTAGCCGGCGATGGCTGCGCTTGCGGGGTTTGTGCCGTGGGCGCTGTCGGGTATCAGGACGGTTGTTTTTTTGTTTCCCTTGTCGCGGTGATAAGCGGCCATTATCATTATGCCGGTCAGCTCGCCGTGAGCGCCTGCCATCGGCTGCATCGTGAAGCCCGACATTCCGGTAATTTCCCGCAGCAGTAAATCCATCTCGTAAAGCACGGCAAGAGCACCCTGAGTAAGCATTCCGCCGCCGCGAAGTTGCGGCAAAAGCGGGTGAAGGTGCGCAAAGCCGGGGTATGAGGCGATGCGTTCGGCTACTTTGGGATTGTATTTCATAGTGCAGGAGCCGAGGGGGTAAAAATTAGTATCGACACCGAAATTTCTGCGCGATAATTCCGTAAAATGCCTCACAACATCCAGCTCACTCAATTCCGGTATGTCAGCGGGCGTATCCCGAAGCAATTCACGCTTTATATTTATCGTCGTCGCGACATCGCTTCTGGTCGGCCGGACGCCATGTCTATCTTCCACGCTTTTTTCAAATATAAGTTTCATAAGACGCTCTCCAACGCTTCAGCAAACATTCCTATCTGCTGTTTTGTGCGTTTTTCGGTTACGCAGACGAGAATGCTATTTTTCATATCAGGGTAATACCTGCTCAGAGGGAATCCGGCAGCGAAGCCCTTCTCA
>CAYLXJ010000109.1:0-7364 GCA_964387385.1 uncultured Pirellulales bacterium | reverse complement strand
CCCTTACCACCCTCGTCAAAACCGTGGTCGGCCGTGACATATATTAAAGTTTTGTCATAAAGCCCCAACTCTTTCAGTTTCTGCATAATTTTTCCGGTCCACTCATCCGCCGATTTCACGGCATCATCGTATTGCTTCGAGTTCTCGCCGAATTGATGCCCCTTATGGTCGATTTCCGCGAAGTGGACGAAAAAGAAAAACCGCCGGTTTTTATATTTGTCTAAAAATTCCAGCGTCCTTGTTCCCACATTAACATCTGTCGAAAGCCCATTGAGAAATACGTCCATATTTTTACTTGCGTTAAAATATGGCTCTGCCTCAACGATGCGATATTTAACGCCGTTTTCTTCTATTATCTTTCCGATGTTGGCCGCCTGGTTTTTCTTTTTCTCCTGTTGCCGGCTGATTTTATTTTTCTTTGGCGCTGCGTTTCCAACGTGGTCCTTTTTGCCTATTACCGCAACGGTTGCGATGTCATTGGGCCCGAAATGCTTTTCGAGACGCTCGAAAATCGTATATCCCTGCGGCACCGATTGAAATAACGCGTTGCTGAACACGCCTGTCACCTCCGGCTCATATCCGGTCAGAATCTGTGCCCACCCTGACTTGGTATCTGTTGTCCTGTAAATATCGATTGCCGCCAGCACGCCTTCAGAAGCCAGTTTCTTCAAATTAGGAAGCTCATTTTTCGATAACATTTCCTTAACGTGATTTCGCTGTGCGCCGTCCCAGCCAATCAGGATAACGTTTTGAGGTTTATCTGAACGTTCGGCTGCGCCTGTTGGGGCCGACATAAGGCAGCATATAAAAAACGACAAAATCGTGAGGATGAAAATATTTCTCATTTTTACAGTCCTTAAAAAACTTTTCATCTCAAAAACGGAATACGATATCACATTTAATAAAACGTTTAAAGACAGCTTTTTATTGCAGCGTATTCCTGTTTTTCTGCGAGATATGAGAATAAAACAATTTCAGAATTATTCTGCAATCAGTATTTCTGCGATTTTTCGGGCGGCGTCGGGGCGGGCGACCGATTTGCAGGCCTGTTTCATTTGCAGGCGGGCGTTGCTGTTTTTTAATAGCGGCTCAAGCTCTTCCCAGAGCCATTCAGTCCTGTCCTTTTCATTTTCGACGTCATCGACGATAACGGCGGCGCCTGCCTCGACCAATTTTCCGGCGTTGAGATACTGGTGCAAGTCCTTATGGTAGGGGTAGGGCATACAGATACTTGGCACTGATGCGGCGGCGTATTCGGCGACGCTGACGGCGCCGCTTCGGCCTATGAGCAAATCGGCGGCAGAAAGCAAGTCGGCCATATCATCGTAATAATCGACTACTTTATGTTTAAGCATTGTGCCGGCGTATTTGGCCTTCACCTCATCGTAATTGGATTTGCCTGTCAAGTGAACGATTTGCCAGTCGCCTGCAAAAAACATAAGGTTATAAAGAAGTGAGCAGACGGCCCGGTTAATATTCTGTGAGCCGCTCGATGCGCCGGTTATGAGGAGGATTTTTTTATTTTTATCGAGACCGAGCGCCGCTTTAGCTTTTTCGGGATTCGGCTTTTCAAATGTACTTCTTAAGGGGCAGCCGACGACTGCAACCTTATTTTTGTGTCTGCCGAAGTAATCTGCGGTCTCGTCGAACTGCACGAAAATCCTTTTTGCCCATCTGGCGATGAGTTTGTTGGCTTTTCCGGGGACTATATCGACATTAAGAAGCATAACGGGGATTTTGAGTTTGTGTGCAGCTCGGCAGACGGGAGCTGCGACGTAGCCGCCGATGCCTATAACGACGGGGCTGTTGCTTTTACGAATCATTTCAGAAGCGATTTTGGAGCTTGTTAAAAATAATCTTAAGAACCGTAAGAGTTTGTCGGGCCTGATTGAAAGGCCGACGGCGGGCAGGGGGGTGTATTCGAAACTGGTTTTGGACAGGACGTGTTTATCGATATCGCGCTGACTTATAAAGAAGTGGATTTTGGCGTCGGGGTCAAGTTGTGCGATTTTTTCAGCGACGGCCACGGCGGGATAAATATGTCCGCCTGTTCCGCCGCCAGCAAAGAAAAAACTTTTTGACGGCATCACCCGTTTTCTCCGGAAGACCACTTGTCACATTGCGATGCGATATTCAACAGGACGCCGATAGCGGCGGCGGTGAGGAGCATACTTGTTCCGCCTGCGCTGACGAAGGGCAGCGGCAAACCCTTGGTCGGCAGGACGACGGTAACGACGCCGATATTGAGTGCGGCCTGAACGGCGACGGCCAGGACGATTGCGGTGGCGAGAAGCCGGCCGAAGGGTTCCCTGCATCGCATAATAATCATAACGCCGAGGACGGTAAAGACGATGAACAGCGCAATAACCACAGCGAGGCCGACGAAGCCGGCTTCCTCGCCGATAATGGCGAAAATAAAATCGGTGGTGTCTTCGGGCAAATGACCGTATTTGCAGACGCCTCTGCCGAGGCCTTTGCCGAAGAGGCCGCCTGAGCCGATGGCGATTAGCGACTGGCTTGCCTGATAATTTGCAGAGCCGGCCCACTGGTCGGGATTGAGAAAGGCCAGTATTCGCATTTTTCTTGTTGGCGAGGAGAGAATGGCGGCGATGAAGCCGACGGCCGCAAAGGGTAAAGGAGCGAACAGATATCTGAATTTTGCACCGCCTGCCAGTAAAATGAGAAATGCCAATAACGCAATCAGGGCAGCAGAGCCGAAATCCTCGATAATTATAAGCCCGGCAATAAGGCCGATTACGAGGCAGACAGGCAGCAAGCCGCGCCAGAAGGACTGGAGGCGGCTGCCGTATTTTGCGCAGAAGGCCGAGAGGGCGAGAATTACCACCCATTTGGCAAGTTCAGAGGGCTGAAAACTGATAGTCGCAAAACCGAGAGGAATGCGCAACCAGCGTCTTGCCTTATTTATTTCGGTGCCGACCTGGGGCAAAAGGACGATGACCAGAAGAATCAGGGAGATAATGAACAAGTAAGTCGTCGGTGAGCGAAGCAGGCCCTTATCGAAGCTGAAGCGGCGATAATCTATGTGTGAGACGGCGTAAATAATCGCCACGGCCAGCGGGAAAAACAGGATTTTTCGCAGATTGGCCGACTCGTAGAAGCGCTGAAAGGTGATTCCCTTACCGACATCGACACCCGCGGAAAACACGAAAATCGTCCCAATCGCCATGAGGGTAACGACGACGAGCAGTATGCGCTCGCCGAGGATGGCGGAATTATCCAGCTCAACAATCCTGGTCTTGTCGTCCATATTTTGCCCAGTTATCGAAATCATTGTGACCTGTTTTATATTCGGCAAGCGCCGTCGAATCTCACCAAAAATTCTTCTTCAAAACTGTATGTTTTGCGGGTAAGATGAACACTGCAGTTAATCAGGGTATCAGAATATAAGAATATTGAAAGGGGCAGGAACAATGGGCGCAAAGTCAAAATTTGTAAGCGTGGTTTTAATAGCGATAGCGGCTTTTGTGAGCGGCTGCCACGGAATGAAATGCTGTGCGAAAAAATCTAAGGAGAAAGAAAAGATGAGTGTTAAAGTAGAGCCGTTTGGAACGGCTGACGGGCAACAGGTGGAAATCGTGACGCTGGCAAACGACAAGGGGCTTAAGGCCAGGATAACAAATTACGGGGGTATTTTGGTTTCATTCGAGGCGCCGGACAAGAACGGCAAGACGGCGGATATTGTTCTCGGATTCGATAATTTGGACGGGTATCTCAAGACCCACCCGTATTTCAGCGCAATAATCGGGCGTTACGGCAACAGAATCGGCGGGGCGAAATTTACACTGGATGGCTCGGAATACACGCTGGCGAAAAATGACGGAGATAATACGCTGCACGGCGGGAAAAAGGGTTTCGACAAGGTCGTATGGAAGATTGAGGAGGCCAAGGCGAAGGGAAATAAGGCCTGGCTGAAGCTGAGCTATTTAAGCAAGGACGGCGAGGAGGGCTATCCGGGAAATTTGAACTGCGTAATGACCTACACGCTTAGGGATGACAACAAGCTGGAAATGAAGTATGAGGCGACAACCGACAAGCCGACTGTGGTCAACCTTACCAACCACGCTTACTGGAACTTGGCAGGCCAGGGAAGCGGCGATATTTTAGGCCACGAGCTTATGATAAACGCTGACAAATACACCAAGGTCGACAAAGGCCTGATACCTACCGGCGAGATTGCGGACGTGAAGGGAACACCGCTGGATTTCACAAAGCCGATGACGATTGGTTCGCGTATAAATGAGGTGGATATCGGCGGATACGACCATAATTTTGTCCTAAACGGCAAAGCGGGGAAAACGAGGATTGCGGCGAGGGTGTATGAGCCGACGAGCGGGCGGGTTATGGAAGTTGAGACGACCGAGCCGGGAGTGCAGTTTTACAGCAGCAATTTTTTAGACGGGACGCTAAAGGGCAAAGAGGGCAAGGTTTATAACAAGCACGGCGCGTTTTGCCTCGAGACGCAGCACTATCCCGATTCGCCCAACCACGACAATTTCCCGTCAACGGTCTTAAGGCCGGGCGAGAAATACGAAACGGTGACGGTGCATACGTTCTCGGTGAAAAAATAGATTGCATCGCTGCGCTCGCAATGACGACTATTTAGACCCCGGCATTTGCTGAGCGTTTGAGGTTTCGTTATTGACAAATTGCTGGGGGCCGGACAAATCGGCGGTTTTGAGAAAAATGCCTGTTCCCGGAGCGGCGATGCTGTTTCGGACAATAGCGCCGTTTACATTCTCAAGCAGGATTGCCGCTCGCTGGTCGTTAATATGCGCTTGTCTGCCGGAGAAGCCGTCGATAACAACGTTGCTGCAATTTTCGCACCAGATACTATGATTAAAAAAGTCGGGCAGGTTGTCTTCCCATTTTGTTTCAAAACCGATAATTTTCAGACCTGCAACATTAGTAGCGTAAAGTGCAGGTATATCGTGTTTGAAAAGGGCAGTTTTGAAGTCGGCGCTTGTCCGCAGGTCGAAATTCCCGCCATAAGAAGCGTTCAGTGGACTATTTATGATTTTTACCTTAACGTTATCGAAAACGAGGTCTTCGATAATGCTGTTTTGAGAACCCCAGATGACGATACCGCTTTCGGATTCGGCTAAGATGTTCGAGAAGCGTATGTTTTTGATTTGGCCGAGTTTCTTTACGCTGCGGTCGTTGGCCAGGGCTGAGACCTGAATGGGTTCAGCGCGGCCCCACCAGTGGCCGGTGTGGAGACGGGTCTGAATCGTGATATTAGAAAAGAGCAGGTTTTCGACGGATGCCTCGTCGCGGACGTTGACGAGGATGCCGCGGTTAGATTGCCGGATGGCGATATTTGAGAATGTGCAGTTTTTAAGGTCGCCTCCCGTGTAGCCGACGCGAATGGCGGCAGAACGGGATTGCAGAACGCAGTTAGTAACGGCTATGTTTTCGGTCCTGCCCGGACCTAACGGGTCGCCGCCGAGAATCTGCTGATGTCGGGGGTCGCCGACTGATGATACAGCAATGGAATCATCGCCGGCAAAAATTTTGCAATCGCTTATGCGGACATTCGAGCAGGAGGTCAGGTCAATCCCGTCGTTATTGGGAATGACAAGGGGATTATCAATTGTGACGCCTGAGACGACGGCGCCGTCACATCGGTCTAAATGGACCGTCCAGAGCGGTGCGTCGGTTATTTTAATATCCCGAATCAGGACATTTTTACAAAGCGAAAAAGCGACCAGCCGGCCGGGTCTTTCGCGGGGGATGACGGGGCCGTCTGCTACGCCGGATGTGGGGTCCATATAATCGAGGCCCTGGCGTGTGAAGTTGGGGTCGAAGTCGCCGAACCTGTCAGGCCCGCTTCGTGTGCTGGACATATCCATAAAAGATGTTCCGCTTCCGTCGATTATGCCCCGGCCGGTTATGGCGATATTATCTGCGTTTGTCGCTGATATAAGGCCGAATCTTTTGCCGTCTATGATGTAGTCGTTGAGGTCTTCGCTTGCCTTAAGTATTGCCCCGGCTTCAAGATACAAGGTGGTATTGCCGAACATCCGCAAAGCCCCTGTTCGGAACGTGCCCTGCGGGACGACTACTGTTGCGCCTCCTGATTTTGCGCAGACAGTGAACGCTTTATTAATCGCATTAGTGTTAAGCGTTTTTGAATCGCCTACTGCACCGTAATCAGTAATGACAAAGGTAGCGGAAGTATTTTTTGCACAGGAGCTTAGGCCGAACACTGAAATCAACGTCGCCGACAACAGAATAATTTTGCGAAGATTCATTTCGATTAAGCGAGGTGGTCGCTGGTCTGCATCCATTCAGGCAGGGGCGAGCCGGCAGCCAGACAACAGGCGGTTTCGGGGGCGATATCAATATCGTCATCCCAGGTTACCACACCGAGTTCCTTATTGACCTTTGCCTTTTGAAATACTTTGGGGTCATGAAGTTTAGCAAAGACGCCGCCTTTGGCGATTATGGGTTTGCAATCAATAATGCCCGGCTTTCCGTCATCGAAAGTAAGTTCCAGCCGGAAATCATCGAGGCGCTTAACTTTGACAACATCGCGATACATATAAAACCTCTTTTGTGACCCATTTAGTTTTAACGCGTTATTAAAGGTATAACGTCATTTCGACCGAAGTCCCGACAAGTCGGGACGAAACGGAGAAATCTATTAAAAAAGATTTCTCGGCTCGCCTTTGGCTCGCTCGAAATGACCGCTTGAGAAATTACTATCACTATAAACACTTTATGTCAATAAGGACGTTTTAGGCGAGATAAATACTCTGGCCTGGTTTGACGGGGGGGATTTGGCTGCGTGTTGCGATTATGTCTTCACGAGTAAGTGCAAAGGAAGGGGCGATTTCGAGGGTGCAATCGGGAGAACCATCAGGTTTTCGCGGGACGTGCACGCCGGCGGATTCGAGCCAGGAGGCGGCGCGGGCAATCATCAGGTTTCTTGTTGTCTCGACGCTATCGACGCCGGCGGCGTTTTTGGTGGGGGCGAATTCTTCGTTGCGCAGTGTTTGTAAGACGATTGATTTCGAGGCCAGGGGGATGGCGTCAAAAACGAAGCTTTCGAGTTTTACGCCGTTTGGCTTGTCGGGCTTTATGAGATTGCCCTTGTCGTCGATATACGGGATTTTCTTTACAGCCCTGTGCAGAGGCAGGGAGATGTCCTTTTTGTTGAAACGTTCGACGAAACTTGCGCTGATGAGATGAATTGCGATACTGCCGAGAAATGCGGGGGAGCCATCGGGGTTTTTGCGGTGAGTGATTTTTTCGGGCTGGGTGTTGAACTCGGTATATTCGATAACGGTGATTTTGCCGTCGATGAGGCACATGCCTTTCTCCAGTAGCTCTTTTCCAGGTGT